>JAZLAP010000264.1:0-1758 GCA_045613265.1 Eubacteriales bacterium
CGAGACAGACAGCCCGTCTATTCTCTTTCTGTTGAACAACGGCTTGCAGAGCTATCTTTTCCCGCATTACGGCGGTTGGGGCGGTCGTTTTACGAGGACGCTTTCCGAAAACGTTCCCGCAGAGCATTTTACCGCAACACAGCTTTGCGAGGACACTCCCTTTTATATGTACCGCGATGACGTGGATACCTATGAGGATAAGGAATGCGGGATACTTCACCGAAAGAGCATGCTGGCGGCGGTCGGAAGATGGCGTACCGCGTACCAGAATGATATGGCGTCAAGAATGCAGTGGTCGGTGACGCCAAATTATAAAGAGGCGGATCACAATCCTATTGCGATTCTTAACGGCGACAAAACACTCGATTTTCTCTATATTGACGCAAAACCCGGAGAAGAAGTGCTTTTGAATGCTGCTGAAAGTTTCGATCCCGACGGAGACAGCCTTTCTTTCCGCTATTACGTGTATTCCGAAGCGGGTACTTACCGTTATCCCGTCAGAATTCTCGGCGAGGACAGCGCGACGGCGACGGTTTGTGTTCCCGAAAACGCTTCCCACGATGAGATCCATATCATTCTCGAAGTGACCGAAAAGAACAGAAAAATGCCGCTTACTGCTTATCGCCGCATTATCATCCGAACGGGAGACACGGGACTTGACGGCGAGCGTCAGGATTTTTTCAACGATACCGATTTTACTTATACGGGCGAGTGGGAGTATCTTACCGAACAGTACGGAAGCCATAACCGAGATATTCATATTTCGGATAAGGCGGGGGCAGAGGCGACGCTTTCCTTCTGCGGAAACCGTATTCAACTGTTTGGCGGTGCATTTTCCGACAACGGTATTGCAGAAGTTTTTATCGACGGCAAGCATGTTGGCGAGTGCGACTTCTATTCCTGCTTCCCGCGTTGGGACAGCAGATATGCAACAAATAACGGTGTTGTAACGACGGGAGATACGCCACAATGGTTGTCTCCGTATCTTGAAGACGGACACCATACCCTTACTGTCAAGGTGTTGGGACGGCATAACGGAGTTTCCGCGGGAAACAATATCGTTATAGACCGCGCCGTCGTCTTTCTTTGATTTTTATCTCTCGATTCAAATTTAATTTATTTACAAACCAGTTCAAGTTTGTATGTTAATAGATTAAGTATTATAACTCAAAAAGGAGAAAAACATGAAAAAGAGATTATCCCTACTTCTTATCGCAGTGCTGTCTCTCGTCTGCCTTTTCGCCATACCCGCCTATGCGGACGGCGACGTCTACACGGCGGACGACGTTTTGCACTACGACGGATTTGCGACGCGCGTCAAGGATGACGTGCCTGGCATCCGCTCAATGTACTCGGTCAATAAGAAGGCGGTCGCCTACCTCGAAAGCGAGGGCTATACCGTTGCCTACGGTGCGGTCATGGCGATCGGTGAAAAGGACGGCACCACCGTCGACGACGAGGGAGTTCCCCGTACCGCGCGCACGCTTACGGTAGCGAAAACGGCTACGGGCTACAAGGCAAGCGGCGCATACGCCGCCGCCGTCACGGTCTACGAGACGGGAAACCCCGACTACGCAACGGGACTGTATCTCACGAACAACGCGTCGGGCGCGACCTTCGCCTATACAACGACCTATACGAAGGCAGAAAACCGCACCGTCGCTTTCCTCGAGGGTACGCAGCTTTGCTATGCAGGCTTTGTTGCTCTGACGAAGGACGGCGTAACGACCTATACCTATGATTACGCCGAGGGTAACG
>JAZLAP010000265.1:0-3109 GCA_045613265.1 Eubacteriales bacterium
GTCGGCGCGCTTTTCACAGTAGTAGCCGTATCTTTCATCCGTGGGATCGGTGCAGATGGCAACGTCGATACCGCCTGCGATGATGCTGCCGTCAAGCTGCTCGCCCTCGGTCGTGAAGACACCCGACGAAGCCGCAATAAAGTGGTCGAAGCGCTCGCCGACGTATTCGATCTCAAAGGTAAAGCTACCGAATTCGTATACGTCATAAAAGGCAATGTCGATGTAGTAAGCCTTGCCCGCTTCCAGATAAGCGACCATGGAAACGTTGTTGAAGTCGCGCACGACACCGCCCTTGCCGTCGTCAACGAGGAGCTTTTCGCAAAGGCGCTCGCCCTGGTCGCCGTCGGTATGGAGGATACGGTTGCCGCCGTTGTTTGCCCAATCAAGGTGCGTGCCCTCGAAGATCCAGCCGTCGACCTCGCTCTTGCTGTTCGAGGTGATGCGGTATACGCCGGATTCGGTAGGAACGAATTTGTAAAGATAGCCACGCGGCATAATGACACGGTTGTATTCGACCTTGTTATCGGCACCGAGCTTTGCTTCAAATGCCGAGTTCGGGGAAAGGCCCATGGTGGGATCCTCAAACTGCTTGCCACCCGTGCCGTATGCGCTGTAGTAGGAGCAGAGCTGGAGCCACAGGTTTTCGTTCTGCGCCTTGCCGACCTCGCGGCGGTAGGTCTCGGTGTAGACCTCAAGGTAGCGGCGAAGCTCTTCGGTTACGGGTGTGTAGCCGTAGATCTGCGAGTTCGACGCATAGTTGCAGTACATTTCGAAGGAGTTAAATACGTTTTTGCCGTCAACGAGGAACTCGTAGACCTCCTGACCGTTTTCGATCGTGGTGTTGGCGTAGATGCGCTGTGTCAGGATCTTGTCGGAATCGAAGTTGGTGTATCCGAGCGCGTTGAAGAGTAGAAGCGGACCGTTTGCATCACCGACGTGATAGTAGCCGTCGTTTTCGTTCAGAACGACGGTTACGTATTTCTCAAAGCCCGCGTTGTCGCTCGTGGGAACGGTTGCCGCATAGCGGAAGATATAGGACTCCACGGGAATCTCGTCTTTGGGGATGACGCGCAGATTTTTCAGGTACACCGTATCATCGCCGGAATAGTCGGACTCGTCCTTCACGTAGCAGAAGCTGAGCGTGTAGGTACCGGCTTCCTCGGCAACGTAGGTACAGCAGGTCTTGTAGGCATCACCCTCTTGAATGCCCGAGATCGAGTACATGTCCTTACCGTTAATGAGAACGTAAAGAATGTCGTAGCCCTGCTGTGTCGAGGAATAATAATCAAACACAAGCGCTTCGCCCGCATTCAGCTTAACGTCGGCGTATAGCGTTGCGTAGGAGTTATCCTTGTCTATATTGGAGGGGCGGACGGTGTCGCCGTCGATCACGAAGGGCCAGGAAAATTCGGCGTCGTCAGGGTTCTGCTCGGGATAATAGGTGACGTCGATCGCACCGCCGTTCAGAACGGCGCCGATCTCGTCGGAGGAGGGCATGTCGAGATTCGGCTTTTCGATCGGTGTCAGGGCGTGGATGCTTTCAACGATCGCCTGCTTGTAGGTGTTCGATGTGAAGTAGTCGAAGGCGTTCGTGAAGACCTTCTCGTTGACGATACCGCCTTGCTCGATCGCCGCGATCATACCGAAACGGTCGATGAAGACAGAGGTTGGGTAGCCGCGCGACATCTCGTCGGGCCAGAACTGTGCAAGCGAAATGTCGCTGCCGTCGGTCTTGATGACCGGCATAGAGAGTGCCATGGTGTTGTCAAGGAAGTATTCGACGTCGTTCAGCGAATCGATGGCGTAATCGTTGATGGCGAGGATCTCGATTCTGTCCGAATACTTGTTGTACGCCGCATCCATGTACGGGAATTCCTTGATGCACCAGGTACAGGTCGTATACCAGAAGTTCAGAACGACGAGCTTCTTTTCTTCAAGGATCTCCGAGAGCTTTACCGTTTCTCCGTCTACGGTCGTCAGCGTATAATCGCAAACGATGTCGCCGACCTTGTAGGTAATGCCTGCCGTGTTTTCGTTACGAAGCTCGGTGGCAAGGGTGATCACGGTGCCGCCGGCATTCAGCGTGTACCGCTCGTTATATACGTATCCTTCTTGTACACCGTCAAGCTCGACCGTGTAATCGCCTACCGGCAGATCGAAGGATGCAATACCGTTCTCGTCGGTCTCGGCACGTGCCACGGTGTAATCGTTTTCGCCGCCGTGGATATAGCACATAACGCCCGAAAGCTTCATGCCGCCGACCGAGCGCACCTCGATCGAATAAGAGGTCTTTTCTCCGGGATTCGGTCCTTCGCTTTCGGAGGACGATTGGCTCTCCGACGAAGCGTTATCTCCACAGGAGGAAAGCGGTGCCACGACCGTCAAGAGCATGACGAGTGCGAGCAGAAGGGACAGGATTCTTCTGTGTTTTTTCATAAATGTATCTCCTCAATTTTTTTAAACGTAAGAAGGACGATGCCGTTGAATAAAAAACGACATTCCAAAGTATTGTACCACATTCACGAAGAAAAGTCAACAAAGGTCAGACGTTTTTATAAATGTTTCTGGAATATTCAGACGAAGTTCAAAAAAAATTTACATTTGCTTTCACAGGAAGAGGAAGGTTGTCCCCAAAAAGGAAATGAATGAGAAATATTTGTCGTAATTGACGAGTACAAAAGAAAAAATAGAAAAATAACAAGAAATCGAAAGAAATCTATTGACATAAAAAGAAAGGCATGCTATAATATTTAGGTAATGCTTTTTTACAAATAAAGGTTATTGTATCACGCTCCGCGCATCGCGTACGCATAGCGTTCGTTCGATGCTGCGGGTCTTATCAACACAGGGAGGTACTGTATGGGGAGCGGTTTTTATAGGTTTCGTCGCCGACTGACGGTCATGGCGCTTGTGCGCAGTCTGATGTTCGGAGCTTCGCTTGGACTTTCTACCTTTTCCGTGTCGCTTCTGATTGCCAAATTCACCGCCGTTTCCTTTGACATGTTCCTCTGGAGCCTGATCGGCTGCGGACTTTCGCTTGGTCTTGCGGCGCTGTTGTTTCTTTGCTCTCTCCGCTCGGACAAGCGTGTGGCGCAGCAGCTCGATGCCG
>JAZLAP010000266.1:0-10382 GCA_045613265.1 Eubacteriales bacterium
CCCCCAAAAAGGTGATATTTTCGCCGCAGAAGCGTAAGGTGATCTCGGTTTCACTGTAGGCAACGATCCGCTCTACCGCAGACAAATACGCCTCTTTGCCGCCGCGACGGCAACGGATCTCAATAAAATGACGGTCACCGAGAGAAGGCGTCGCAGATCGCGGTGAAAGCCGCGACAAAAAAGGCTTTTTCTTTTTTTCTTGCTGTGTACCTGACATTTTTATACAAGCCCTCGCATATAAACAATATAGCCGAGGCAATAGCGTCGGCACTCTATATTATGTATGTGGAGACGACAACATGACAAAGGCATTTTTTCAACGAAAGTGTTCTGTTCTTGGTGCCACGCTCGCCATTCTCCTGTATTTTTTCGTTCTTGCCGAAATCGATACGGTTATCGGTAGCGTCAAAAACGGGATTTTGCTGGCAGGATGCACCGTGCTCCCAACGCTATTTCCCTTTATGCTCCTCTCCGACCTCGTTTTGTCGGCGGTATCCGCTTGTCGGGAGGATAACAAAAAAGCTTCGCTTTTTTCGCGTTTTACACATTTACCGCGTGCAGGAAGCATCGCACTGCTTCTCGGTATGCTCTCCGGATTTCCGATCGGCGCAAAAATCACGGCATTGCTTTACGAAAAGGGTACGCTTGACAAGGAACAGGCAACAAGGCTCCTGATTCTTTCCAACCATACAGGCCCGGCCTTTCTGTTCGGTGCCGTCGGAGGTCTTTTTCCCGATGCCCGAATACCGATTTTTCTCATCACCTGCGAATGTATTACCACGCTGCTTTACGCTTGCTTTTTCGCAACAGATATGCAAAAAACAGAGCTTTCCGCTTCCGAAGCGGTGCCCGTCTTTCCCTTTTCCTTTCTCGATTCGGTAGAAAGGGCCGTGTTTTCGGTTTTGAAGATCGCAGGACTGATCGTTAGCTTTCGCATCCTTGTTGATCTTTCCTCGGTCTTCATCCACTCGAGGATCCTGCTCTTATGCTTCTCCTCGTTTTTTGAAATCAGCAACGCCGCCTGCCTTGCTTCTGCCGTGCACCACGCACACCCTTCGCTTTCGCTTATCCTGCTTGCATTCGCCGTAAGCTTTGGTGGCATTTCGGTACATATGCAGTCCTTTTTATTCTTCAAAAAGAAAAAAATCTTCGCCCTTCGTTATTTAGCTTCCAAATTCATTCTCGGTGTCCTTTCCGCCGCCGTTATGAGCATTCTGCTCTATATTTTCCCCATATAACAGAAAAAAGCGCACACCGTAAAAGGTCGCGCTTTTTTCTGTTATATATGAAAAGAGTCGTTAGCCTGCCCGAAAGACGAATCTTCGCCTCGGTTGCCACGCGGCGGCTTCTTCATTTCGCCCATGATGTCCACGCGTTTTGTATCGGGAGCCGGATCGTCGTCAAAATCGCCGCTGACATCCTTTCCCGCATACCGCTTTGCCTGCGTCGAGAAAAGATGGCAGTAGCGTCCATGCTCGCGCATAAGCTCAGCATGTGTGCCATGCTCAATGATTCTGCCGTTTTCCATAACAAGAATGAGGCTGGCAATCGTTGCACTGGAGAGACGGTGCGAAACGAAAATGGTAATGCGCTCCTTGCCAAGCTCGGAGAATTGATTGAAGACCTCCTGCTCGGCTAAGGGATCGAGCGATGCCGTCGGCTCGTCAAGAATCATAATATCCGATTCTTTATAAAAGGCGCGCGCGATCGAAAGCTTCTGCCATTGACCGATTGAAAGATCAACACCCTTTTCATCAAAGAAGCGTGAAAGCGGCGTATCGTAGCCGTCGCGAAGCTCGGTAATAAACCCATCGGCATTTCCGCGCACGGCGGCAGCCTTGATCGCTTCCATGTCAATAGGCTTCCCGACCTCACCGTACGCAATATTTTCGGTAGCGCTAACCGCATACTTTCCGAAGTCCTGAAAAATGATGCCGTACAAATCGTAAAGTGCCTTCACGTCGTAATCGCGCAGATCAACACCGTCAAGGAGAATTTCACCTTCGGTAGGATCATAGAGCCGTATGAGAAGCTTGATCAGCGTTGTTTTACCCGCACCGTTCAGTCCCACGATCACCACGGTCTCCTCGGGACGAAGCACGAAGCTGATGTCATGCAAAACGTCACGGTCGGAGCCGGGATAGCGGAAATACACGTGGCGGAATTCGATGGTATGCTTCGCGCCCTTTTGCGGCACGGCAGGCGGATCAAGACGCGGAACGACGGTCGTTTTTTCCTTCATGAACACCATCATGTTATCAATAAACAGTGTCCCTTCATAGATTGCGGCAATCGATGCCACAAGCGTCGAAATACAGCCTGCAAGGTTGGTCAAGGCACTCGTATAGAGGGAATAATCACCGATGGGTGCGCCCTGCACAACAACGCGAAACGCAACGAAGGTAAAAAGCACGCAGTTGATGAAAAGCGATAAAATGCTGATAATGCTCTGTGTCACGCCCTCGTGAACGATCAGACGCTTAATGCCCTTGTAATAGATCTTGAAATTATCCTGATAGGTATCAATAAAGGTATCCGAGAGATCCATGATACGGTTTTCCTTGATACGGTCTCGATTGGTCACCAGCTGTGAAAAATATTCCATCTTACGCCGTTCGGTGGAGCTTCTGCGCATATAGTGAAAGTTTTTCGTTCTGTAATGCATGCTGACGTAAGCAGTCGGAAGCGCAAACAGAATAATGGCGATCGGTGCCCACGGACTCAATGTTGCCAAAACAATAATAAAGCTGATGGCACTGATCACGGTCGAAAAGACCGAGAAGGTGGAACGCATGATCTGCAAAGGCCGCATACCTGCTTCTCTGTTTGCATTTTCAAGCTTCTCATAAAATTCGGGGCGGTCGTAGCTTGCGAGATCCACGTTCTTCGCCTTGTTCATGATCTTCACACGGATATGATTGGATACAAGCTCACCTGCAATGGAATTGACCATAGATGCAAGACGATCCGAAAGGCGGTGCAAAAACATATACGTAAACTGAAAAACAAGCAAGAACGAAACCGGACGAAATGCGCCGTTTACAAGCTCATTCAGCAGAACCGCAATGCTTTCGCTTTCCACAGAAACGCCTGATTTCAAAAGCTCCTGTATTGCCGAAAGAAGCGCGCTTGTGATATACGCACCAATGACAGGCATGACGCCGCTTAAAAGGCAGAAAAACGCCATTAAAAACAAAATCGCAGGCTTTGCTTCAAACACAAGGCGAACGATATAGAAGAGACGTGAAAAGAACCCGCCCACTACCTCTCGCAACCAACGCGGAATGTCACGAAGTCCTTTTGGAGTATTCTTCTTTTTTTTCGGCCGTTTCGGTGGCGGCCCTCCCATATAATGCATAACAGAGACACCTTTCAAGATATGGTAGCAAGTGAAACGAGCACGTCGTTCCCGCGTATCGTAATCAACGCATATTTTCCCTCCCCCGATGGTGTACGACGCGCACTTCCGGGATTGACAAGATGAAAATGATGCTCATATTCATTTATATACTCGCAACACGCAACATGGGTATGTCCATACAAAACGAGATCCGCCTTTTCGCGCAAGGCGTCGGCGACGAGTCCACCGCAACCGCTCTTTACCGAATAGGTATGCCCGTGGCAAAGCAGTATTCTTTTCCCGCCTGCATGTAAAATCCGTGTGCAGGGGTAATCGTTCTGAAAAAAATCGCAGTTACCGCGAACGATCAAGGAAGATATTTTCGGATATTCCGAAAAAACAGTTTCGGCATCGCGGATTCCGTCGCCAAGAAAGATCGCATAGTCCGCGTCCGGATTCAGCGAAAGTGCACGCTGCATGCAGTGGGTATCGCCGTGCGCATCCGAAAAAACAAGAATTTTCACGTTTTTCCCTTTCAAGAAACAAAATTGGGGTAAAACAAGAAGAAAAGCATATAATGGTAACAACAATATAGAAGAGAGGTACATATCATGGCTTTCGATCCACATATGATTCAGGCATTGCTCACACAAACCGACGATGGACTTTGGAAAACCATAAGGCAACTTGCGAAGAAAAACGGCATCACGCTGAAAGAAGAAATACCGCCTGCATCGGAAATGAAAAAGATTCGTATGCTTTTACAAAATGCAGATAAGATGAGCGGCACAGATGCCAAGAAAATCATTGAAAATCTGAAGCGAAACGGTGGTGACACCCATGGCTAACGGGCAAGCCCCTGATATGAGCGCATTGATCGGGACATTGCTCGCCAATCCCGATGCTTTGAGCAGCATTATGGGAATACTGAAAAACAGCGGCATCACACTGAACAAGCCCGAAGCGACAGATTTTGTACAAAAAGACGAGGTTACAGAAGCCAAAACAGCCGAAGCAGATGCCGTACGTATTCACGATGAACAAAGAGACGAACACCCCGACATTGATGAGATACCTTCGCGTAATGAAAAAGCAAGCGAAAAGAAGGATAACCCAAGAAAAAAACCGGGCAGAGAGGAAAGAGAACGTCTTTTGTCTGCGCTCCGACCTTACCTATCGAAATCACGCTATGACACGTTGGATGAAATCATCAAATTCGCAAGTATCCTTGAGCTATTTCGCAAAAAAGGAGGAAAAAAATGATGTACACACGTCGCTTTCGCGGACAGGATATACAGATACCCAAAGATTATCGCGGCACAGCATTTGATGGAGAAAATGATTTTTTCGAAACAAATAATGAGGCAGAATATAAGCCGGCAATAGAACCAACAGGCGTACCTTTCCCGCCGATCGATACCGACGAATCTGACTCCGTACATACCGAAGCGTTGGAAGCAGGCGAGGAAGGCGATGTTCCCGCCCAAGTGACAATGTCTCCGAAGGATGACAAAGCGGACGAGGGGCTTTTGTCCCACCTCGGTCTCAGCGATATGAGCTTTTCCGACATTTTGCTGCTTCTCCTCGTCATCCTTTTAATGAAAGAGGACAACGAGGATACCGAGCTTCCCATTCTGCTTCTGTTACTGCTTTTATCTTAAAAGAAGGAAAACTGATTGGTTTCCGACAACCCTTCAAGAACGCCGTTCCGCTCCAGAATTTCAATGACGGCTTTCGTCAAGGACGCTCTCTGGCGCAGATCCTCAACCGAGAAAAATTCGCGTTCCTTCCGCGCTTCTGCAATATTGTGCGCGGCGGTTTCGCCAAGTCCGGGCAAAGACATAAAGGGCATACGGATCTTTCCGTTTTCGGGCAAATAATCCGAAGCAGCAGATTTTTCAAGATCGACCGGAAGAAAGCGGATACCTCTCGCCAAGCATTCGTTGACAAGCAAAAGCGTCGTTGCTTGTTCTGCTTCCTTCTGTGTCGCCTCGTTCCCTTTTTTCTGAATTTCGGTAATGACTTCTTCGACACGGCGTTTTCCTTTGATAACAATTTCCGCATCGAAGCCGCCGGGAGCAACGGTCAGAAATGCCGCATAAAACTCCATCGGATAGTAAATCTTATACCAGCCGAGTCGGATCGCAGACATAACGTAAGCCGCCGCATGTGCCTTCGGGAACATGTACTTGATCTTTTTGCAGGAAGCAATATACCATTCCGGTACTCCGTGTGCCAGCATTGCTTCCTCGTATTCGGGCTTCAGCCCCTTTCCCTTTCGCACGTCCTCCATAATTTTGAACGCCATGCTGTTGTCAAGCTCATGGCGGATCAAATACAGCATAATGCCGTCACGTGTACCAACGACCTCGGAAATCGTGCAGGTGCCCGCCTTGATCAGATCCTGCGCATTTCCGAGCCAAACGTCGGTACCGTGTGTCAGTCCCGATATTTGCAAAAGGTCGGCAAAATTCTTCGGTTGCGCATCGAGAAGCACCTGTTGAATGAAATGCGTTCCCATTTCGGGAAGTCCGTAAGTACCAAGCTGACATCCCATAATGTCATCGGGACGGATGCCGAGCGGCTCGGTCGATTCAAAGAGCTTATACACGTCGGCGTCGTTCATTTTTACATCGAGAACGCTCGTATTCGTATACCGTTCAAGAACCTTATACTTAGTCGGCATATCGTGTCCCAGCTCGTCAAGCTTCAGGATCGTATCGTGCAGATAGGAAAACTGAAAGTGTGTCGTGATAATGTCCGAGTTCGGATCGTCCGCGGGATGCTGAACGGGTGTAAAATCATAGATCTCATATTCCATTGGAACAACGATGATGCCGCCCGGATGTTGCCCCGTCGTACGCTTGATTCCCACACAACGGCTGATCATATAGTTGATCTCTGCCTCGGGAAGATTGATGCCACGCTCTTCGGTATACTTTTTTATGTAACCGTAAGCCGTTTTGGAAGCAAGGGTGCCGATCGTTCCTGCACGGAAGACATGCCCCTCGCCAAACAGCTCCTCGGTATATTTATGCACCTTTCCCTGTACGTCTCCCGAAAAGTTAAGGTCAATATCGGGAGACTTGTCACCGTAAAATCCGAGAAAGGTCTCGAACGGAATATCGTGTCCGTCGGAATACATCATTTCGCCGCACACGGGACAAGCCTTATCCGGCAGATCGAAGCCGGATCCGACCGAACCGTCGGTAAAGAACTCGGAATGGCGGCACTTAAGGCACCGATAATGCGGGGGAAGCGGATTTACCTCGGAAATACCCGACATCGTAGCAACGAAGGACGAACCGACCGAGCCACGCGAACCCACGAGATAGCCGAGGCTTTCGCTATAAGCAACGAGTCGCACTGCAATCATATACAATACGGCAAAGCCGTTTTTAATGATCGAATCCAGCTCCCTTTGCAGTCGTTTTTCAACGATCTCGGGAAGATCGTCGCCGTACCAATCGTGGGCGCGCTTCCAGCAAGAGGATTGCAGCTCTTCTTCGGCGCCTTCCATCTTCGGCTCATAACGCCCCTCGGGAATCGGGCGGAACCTTTCGCACATATCGGCGATCCGGTTCGGGTTTTCAATGACGACCTCTCGCGCAACATCCTCGCCGAGATACGAAAATTCCTGCAACATTTCCTCGGTCGTGCGAAGATAAATACCGGTATCCTTGTCGGCATCCTTAAATTTTTGTCCCGCAAGAAGGATCTTACGGTAGATCTCGTCTTCCTTTTCAAGAAAGTGCGCATCGCAAGTAGCACATACGGGCTTGCCAAGCTTCTTTCCGAGCGCAACGATGCGGCGGTTGATCGCCTCTATCGCCTCCATGCTCGGAAGCTTTCCCTCGTCTACAAGAAAGCGATTGTTGCAGCGCGGCTGTATTTCAAGATAATCGTAAAAACTCGCGATCTCCTCGATATCCGCTTCGCTTCTCTCGTCAAGCAACGCACGGTAAAGCTCACCGGCTTCACAGGCAGAGCCGATCAAAAGACCTTCTCTATGCTGCTCAATGAAGCTTTTCGGCATGCGCGGAAAACGCTTATAATAACTGAGATAGCTCCCGGAAATCAACTTGTAGAGATTCTTAAGTCCCGTAAGATTACGGGCAAAAATGATCATATGATAGGTATTGAGCTTCAAGGGATCCGAGTGCTCGCTCATCGCACGAACCATCTCGGAAAAGCTGGAAATGCCCTCTTCGCGCATACGCTGCATCATAACGATAAAGATCGCGGCAAGCATGGCGGCGTCATCGCAGGCACGGTGATGATTAAAATCGCCAAGCTTATAGTATTCGGCGATCGTATCAAGCGTATGCTTGCGAAGCTCGGTGTTGAGAAATCGGGAAAGCGCAACCGTGTCAAGATACGTATTGACAAACGGCATTCCCTGCCGCTCACACGCCACGCGCAAAAAGCCGCAGTCAAAGTTCGCATTGTGGGCAATGAGCAGCCTGTCCCCCGCAAAATCAAAGAAGGCGCGAAGTGCTTCCTCTTCCTTCGGCGCATCCTTTACCATATCATCGGTAATATGCGTGATTTCGGTAATACGGGTGGGAATCGGTACCTCGGGATTCACAAAGGTATTAAAACTGTCCACGACCTCCCCGTTTCGTATCAGGACGGCACCGATCTCGGTTATTTTGCAATTCGTAGCGGAAAGTCCTGTAGTCTCAAGATCAAAAACAACCATTTCTCCGTCAAATTCCGGATAATGACCGCCATACATGGCGCGCGCCGTATCGTTTACAAAATATGCCTCGATACCGTAAAGGATCTTGACGTCCGCCTTTTTCTTTTCGACGGCAAGCATCACTTCGGGGAACGCCTGCACGTTTCCGTGATCGGTTACAGCGATCGCTTTGTGTCCCCAACGCATTGCCGTGTCCACGACCTCTGCCGGCGTAATAATACCGTCCATCGAGGACATATTGGTATGTAAATGCAGCTCAACGCGCTTTTCCGGTGCGGTATCGGTGCGAAGGATCTTTGCAATCTTCATCACGGATTTTGGCGAGCACTGCAGTTCTCCCGTATACTTGTCCTTATACACGCTGCCGCGCACAGCAACAACGGTACCGGGAGAAAGCTGCTTTCGATACGGCATCTCCTCTTTCGTACCGGTTTTTTTCATATTAATGGAGGAAGACCCATCGGACACCGAAACGGTAACCGTCAAACGGTCTCCATTCCGACTCTCCTTCTCTTCATTGGCAAATACCGTTCCGAGAAAGGTGATCTGTGCCATCGGAGAAGAGATCTCGGAAAGCGATGTAATCACATCCACGAGAAAAGGAGAACCGAAGATCTCGGTCGGCGAAGAAACGTCATACGTTATCCTTCCGACCGTAACAAGATCGCCCTCACGGTGCACGTCGGCAATACTGCCCGAAACGTTGGGATTGCGCGGCGCATTGCGGCGGCGTTCCTCTTCCTCTTCAGCCATGCGTTCTGCCTCTCTCGCCTCTACGGCACGCATAGCGATCGCGTTCTGCGCATCGGTATACGCCTTGTATTCCGCCTCATACGCATTCTTACGGCGTTCGGTCTTTTCGGCGGCATCCGCGCTTTCCTGCACACAAATCTTGCGTAAAATACCAAACCGGTTTTGCAGAATACGCTCTAAAATATCAGCGGTTTTGGCGCTGTAAATCAACTCGACGGCAGCTCTCAGATACGGGATGCGAATAACGATGCTATCCCCCTCCTCGGTATACTCTGCTTCGTCAAAGAAGCCCTTCGTGATCGCACCGCATTTTGTTGCCTCGGCAACGATCTCTGCCATGTAGCCAAGCTTAAAGATTTCGGGCGCATAGTGCGGAAATATACGAAAAGAAGCCGCATTATACGTAGCGCGAAGCTCGTCCTCGGTAGCGTACAAAAGCTCAGCATCCCAGTGCTGATCAAAGGAAATATTCACCTCTACGCGAAACGGCTCCTTACAATAGCGCACCGAAAGATTATTGCCGGATAAGAGCATCTCCCTCTGACGTTCACCGGCAACGTATTGCTTGAATATATCAAAGAATGATTTTTGATCGTTCACGGTCATAACCTCTTAATTTCATCTATCAACGAAGACACGATCGCATCGGATGGGATCTTTCTCACAATTTCACCGCGGCGGAACAAAACGGCCTCGCCCTTACCGCCCGCGATACCGACGTCTGCTTCGCGTGCTTCACCGGGTCCGTTCACGATACATCCCATAAATGCCACCTTAACGGGCTTTTTCCGCAACCCCTCCCGGTCTACCGCCGATTCAAATTCAGAAAGAAGCGAAACCAGATCGATCTTCGTTCTGCCGCAGGTCGGACAGGAAATAATGTTCATTTCGGGTGCCGGATTCAGATCAAGCGCAGACAGGATCGCACGCGCGGATTTCACCTCTTCCAAGGGATCCGCCGTCAACGAAACGCGGATCGTGTCACCGATCCCTGTCGAAAGGAGCGAACCGATACCAACAGCACTCTTCACCGTTCCCGCCAAAGCGCCGCCCGCCTCGGTGACACCGAGATGCAACGGATAATCGGTCTTTTCGGCAAGAATACGGTTAGCAAGAATCATGCTCTTTACACTCGAAGCCTTAACCGAGATCACGATGTTATGAAAATCAAGCTTTTCGAGAAATGAGGCGTGATACAACGCACTTTCGGCAAGTGCCTCCGCCGTCGGAGAGCCGTAACGGTTCAGAATATGCTTTTCAAGCGATCCGCTGTTCACGCCGATACGAATCGGAACTCCCACAGCTCGGCACGCATCGACAACCATCGCTATTCTATCTTCTGCCCCGATATTTCCCGGGTTAAATCTTATTTTGTCCGCACCCGCCTCTACCGAAGCGATCGCGATACGGTAATCAAAATGAATATCGGCGACAAGCGGAATACCGACCTGTCTTTCTTTCAGATAACGAAAGGTCTCCGCCGCAGCCATATCCGGAACAGCAAGCCGAACGATATCACAGCCGGCATCGCGCAAGGCAACGACCTGACGGTAGGTCGCTTCCTTATCGTGCGTGTCGGTATTACAC
>JAZLAP010000267.1:0-3428 GCA_045613265.1 Eubacteriales bacterium
CCCCTCGTAAAACGGGGGGTATTCGATGCGGATGAAATGCTCGCCGCTCGCAAATCCACAACTCTCAGCGATTTTCGCTACACTCATTTCGTTCGTTTGAAATTCTGAAGTTGCGTTTTCTAAAATACGGCATGCTGTTTAAGCATGCCGTATTTGAACTTTATCAATATAGCTACAGTGATTTTAGGCAACATCGGCAGGAGAAATGAGCAATGAAAAAATCAAAGCTTGGAAAGGGCGACAGCAATGCGGGAAAGGCTTTCCTCCTTGCCGATGACCTCCATGATCTCGGTGGCACCGCCGGGCGTTACCGAAAGACCCGAAACAGCAACACGAACACACCACAGAATTGCGCCGGACTTCACACCGAGCGTTTCGGAAACCGAAAGGAGTGCCTGATAGAGAGCATCGTTTGTCCAATCGCTCACCGTCTTTAATGCATCTTCTGCGGCAAGAAGGAAGGATTTTGCGTTTTCGGGAGTGACCTTGTTTTTCTTGTTGGGAAAAATATCAACGGTATAATCGGGAAGCGCGACAAAAAAGGCGATCTTGTCGTTGATTTCGGAAAGCTTCGAAAGACGGGGTGCCATTAGCACCAGCATCTTTTCTTTGTCGATGTTTGCGGGAAGTTCGGTTTTGAAAAAGGGCGCAACACGAAGCTTGAAGTCATCAAAATCAAGCTTTTTAATATATTCGCCGTTAAACCAAAGAAGCTTGTCAAAGTCAAATACTGCGGGCGATTTGCTGACACCGTCAACAGTAAAGAGGCGGCGAAGCTCGTCAAGCGTGAAAAACTCGCTTTCGCTGTTTTTCGGACACCAGCCGAGAAGTGCAATGTAGTTGACGATCGCCTCGGGGAGATAACCGTCGTTTACCAGATCCTGAAAGCTGACGGCGCCGTGACGCTTGGAAAGCTTGGATACGCTGCCGTCCTCGTTTTTTCCCATCAGAAGCGGCAGATGCACATAGGTCGGGCGTTTCCAACCGAACGCATCGTAGAGGAGAACATATTTCGGGGTGGAGGTCAAGTATTCGCTGCCGCGCACGACGTGCGTGACGCCCATCAGATAGTCGTCAACGATATGCGCAAAGTTATAAGTGGGATAACCGTCTGCCTTAATCAGAATCTGATCCTGAAGCTCAGCGTTATCGCAGCCGATCTCACCGAATACGGCATCAACGTAGGTCGTGCGTCCTGTAAGCGGCATCTTCTGACGGATAACGAAGGGCATTCCGCTTTCGAGATTTTTCTTGATTTCATCCGCAGAAAGATCGCGGCAATGACGGTCGTAGCCGCCCGTGGCATCGTCGGCATGAAGCGCATCGAGTCGCTCTTTGGTGCAGAAGCAGTAATAAGCAACTCCCATGTCGATCAGCTTTTTCGCGTACTCCATATAAATGGGCTTGCGCTCGCTTTGGACATAGGGACCGTGCTCACCGCCGACAATGGGTCCTTCATCATAATCAAGCCCTGTCATTTTGAGGGTGTCGATGATTACGTCGGTTGCGCCCTCGACAAGCCGCTCGCGGTCGGTGTCCTCAATACGAAGAATAAAATCACCGTTCTCATGCTTTGAAATCAGGTACGAATAGAGAGCGGTACGCAGATTGCCGATGTGCATATAGCCGGTCGGGCTGGGAGCAAAGCGTGTTACAAATTTCATTTTCAACCTCTCAAGATACGGAAAAACCGTTATTTTTTGTTTTTACACTATATTTTAACACAAACGATGAGAATAGTCAATCTTTCTTTCAATTTTTAATTGACAGATTGTGCTTTTGGGTGTAAAATAGTGTTGAAAAGGAGAACAACGATGTTTCGAAGTGTATTTTCTAAATATGTTTGTGCATTTGTGCTGATCATATGTATCAGCTTCGCAATGCTTTCGGCTTTGATTTCGGCAATGATTTCATCCTATGCCAACGATAAGCAGGCATCGGATCTCGATTGGGCATCAAGCAGTGCATCAAGACTGGTCGCCAATTCCTTTTTCGGGGTTACTGACTATAACGATTTTTCAAATCTTTCCCCGCATGCACTGGAAGGGATCAGCGATATGCTCAATACAATGGTAGATAGCAGAAGCGGTATGGTCGTTCTCGTTGTCGGAGAAAAAGGAAAGGTGTATGCCGCATCGGATAAGCACTATATCGGAGATCGCAATCTTCCGCAAAGCTTTCTTTCGCTTGTTGCGGATAACGACGGTGTTTACCATGCTACGGGCGATATGGACGGTTACCTGGAAGCAAGCAGCATGATCGCCGCTTGTCCTATCTATGAGAAGGACGGAGCAATCGTGGGCTATGCTTTTTCCTTCGTGTTTTCGGGTGCAGAGGACGCATTGGTTGACGTCGTAGAGCGCACGGTTCTGATGTCCAGTCTGTGGGTCATGCTTGCCGCGATCGTTGCCGCCTATTTTATCAGCGATTACATGGTCAATCCGTTAAAAAACATGGTGAAAGCGACAGAACAGTTTGCGAAGGGCGATTTTGATACCCGTGTTCCCGTAATATCGGGGCGTAATGAGCTGACAGAGCTTTCGCAGGCATTCAACGCCATGGCGGAAACGCTTGACAGCGCTGAAAAATCCCGTCAGACCTTCCTTTCAAACGTTGCACATGATCTCAGAACGCCTATGACCACTATCTCCGGCTTTATCGACGGTATGCGCAGTGGTGCGATCCCCGAAGAAAAACAGGATTATTACCTTGATGTCATTTCGAAAGAGGTACACAGACTGTCGCGGCTTGTGTCGCAGCTGCTTGAAATTACGCGCTATGAGTCCGGGAAACGCAAGTTTGTGGGGGGCGATTTTGACATATGTGAAATGGCGCGGTTGATTCTGATTTCGTTTGAACAAAAAATCGAGGCGAAGAATCTGGATGTCGATTTTGATGTCTTGGACGACACGATGCTCGTCCACGCCGATAAGGATGCGATCTATCAAGTCTTTTATAACCTCTGCGACAATGCTGTGAAATTTTCACGAGAGCAGGGCAAGTTCCGTATTCGTATCGGCGAGGAAGATGAAAAAAATTACAGGATCAGCGTATACAACGAGGGCGAAGGCATCAGCGAATCCGAACGCGCACACGTATTCGACCGTTTTTATAAAACCGATGAAAGCCGTGGCAAGGACAAAAGCGGTTTCGGCATCGGACTGTATATTGCCAAAACCATTATCGAAGGGCACAAGGAAACCATTCGGGTCGACAGTGTTGCGGGAGAGTATTGCGAATTTTCCTTTACGCTGAAAAAATCGACGAAAATTCATATAAATTCCGTGGCAGAAAAAGAGTAAGTCTATAAAAAGAAGGAGGAAGCATGAAAAAAGACCGTATTGTTTTGCATTGCGATTGCAACTCCTTCTTCGCCTCGGTCGAAGCAGCACTCGATCCCTCACTTCGCGATATTCCGATGGCAGTCG
>JAZLAP010000268.1:0-8588 GCA_045613265.1 Eubacteriales bacterium
ACGAAGGTCTCATAGCCGCGCTCGGTCGAAAACTCCTTCAACGTACCGCGTGCGCGGTCGGTCGTTACAAAGATACGCTCACGCGCCCCCGCAACACCGTATTTTTCCTCAAGGAGAGAACGGAAGACACGGAAAGCGACAGCAGGCTCGGTCGTTGTACCCGACTTCGAGATCACGTTGATGCAAATATCTTTACCTTCGCAGATACCGAGAAGGTCGGTAAGAGCGGTGGTGCTGATATTGTTACCCGCAAAATAAATGTCGGGGGTGTTTTTCTTGATGTTATTGTAGAGGGGAGATTTGATAAATTCAATCGCAGCACGAGCCCCGAGATAAGATCCGCCAATACCGATAACGACGAGAATATCGCAAGTCTTGCAGATCTTTGAAGCAGCGGCCTCAATCCGCGCAAATTCTTGCTTGTCGTAATTTACGGGAAGATCGGTCCAGCCGAGAAAATCATTACCCGCGCCGCTTTTTTCGTTCACGATACGGAATGCCTTTTCGATTTCGGGGGTGATGGCACGAATCTCTGCATCCTCGATAAAGCCTTGCATGAATTTTGTGTCAAGTGATACGTTCATTTTCTTTTTCTCCATGGCAGTTAGAAATAATTCAGAGCTTGTAAATACAAACTACGGATATTACATATTATACTACCAATCCGAAGAAAAAGCAAGTATTTCTACCTCAATTATTTCATATTTTTGCACTTTTTTACTCATTTACAGAGAATGCTCCGAGATCCTTATCGCAAAAGGTCACAAATCGATGCAAAAGTTTCCAGAAATATGTAAAAAAGTCGATCTTTTCGACTGCCTTTTCTGCGGTCACTCCGGTTCGCCCGACTTCTTTGCCATCAAGCGTAAAAATGACCTCGCCGATAGAATCCCCCTCCGCGATCGGAGCTGCCACACTATCAGCAAGCAGGATCTTGGATTCTACCTTTTCTGCTTTTCCTTTATCCAAGAGAGCGCAGAACGGTGCTGCAACGCCCGAAACCGTATCCGCATTGCCGCCCGTCACTTTTATCTCACCGACCTCGCCGCCATCATATTGAAAAAGCCCATAGCTCGCAAAACCGAAATCAAGCAGCGTTCTGGCAATATCGTTACGCACGTCGCGCGTAGGCGCTCCCATGATCACGCATATGAGTTGCATACCGTTACGCTTTGCGGTTGCGCTGATGCAAAAGCCCGCCTTCGAGGTTGATCCCGTTTTCAAGCCGTTTGCGCCCGAATAAAAGCGGATCAGCCGATTCGTATTGGTCAAAACGAATTCACCGTTGCGAATACTGTCCATCCAGATCCCGCTGTACTCGAGTATTTTAGCATGCCGAAGCAATTCGCGCGACATGATAGCAATATCGCGAGCGCTCGTTACGTGATTCGTAACCGTGTCGTCAAGTCCGTTTGTATTTTCAAAATGCGTATTCTCCATCCCCAACGCTACCGCTCTCTCATTCATCATGCCAACGAAAGCCTCCTCGCTTCCTGCAATATATTCCGCAAGCGCAACGCAGGCATCGTTTGCCGAGCATATGATAACACATTTCAAAAGCTCCTCGACCGACATTTCCTCTCCGACCTTCAGATATACCTGCGAGCCGCCCATCGCGGCGGCACGTTCGCTTGTCGTTACCTTGTCTTCAAGACCGATCCTTCCCGCATCAATACTCTCCATTACGATCAAAAGCGTCATTACCTTTGTAACCGACGCGGGCGGCAGTGCCTCGTCCGCATTCTTTTCATACAAGATCTCTCCCGTTGCCGCTTCCATCAGAATTGCCGAAGTGCAGTCGATTTCCGCAGTATATTCTGCGGCAGAAGATGTGAAAGCGAACATACTTGTCGTCGGAAGAACGAGAACAGAAAGCACCAGAAATATGGCAATTTTCCTTTTCATAACCTAACCTCTTTTCTTTTTGTATCAATATATGAACGCCATCTTTTATGTATGCCGAAGCTCCTCGTATCATTTTCAAATAAGCTTTTTTGAAAATATACGTAAAATACGTTTTTTTCACATATAAAATACGGAAAAGACTTGATATTTTCATAATTTAAGTGTATAATAATAAATTATAACCAACAATTCAGAAAGAGAGACGAAACGTGCAGCTAATCAACCGTGCCGTATGTGACGGCATTACGCTGAATATTCTGAATACCGAAAAATTCAAATCCGCGCGCTTTTCCATCAATTTTATTTTGCCTCTCGTTCAAAGCGAGATTCCGTATTTCGCCATTCTGCCAAAAATACTGAAGCACGGATGCCAAAGCTATCCGTCCATGACGGCGATCGCCAGAAAGCTCGATCTTTTATACGCGACCGATATCGGATACGCCGTATCGAACATCGGCGAGCAGATGATCTTCACGGTCGATGCCGATTTTTTGGAAAACCGCTACGTTCCCGACAATTCGGATTTTGCAAAGGAAGTCTTTTCACTTTTGCTCGATATTCTTTCCCGTCCGCTTCTTGACGAGGATGGCAATTCCTTTATCGCTTCGATTGTAGAGCAGGAAAAAGAAAATCTGATACACGACATCCGTGCCGCCATCAACAACAAAATGCGTTATGCACTCCGTCAGACACGACTCATCATGTGCGCCGACGAGCCGTACAGGTCCGGAATGCTTCCGACGGAAGAGGACATGCAAAATTTTGACGAGAAGCTACTGCTTCCATACTTCAAAAAGCTTTTGCACGCCTCACGCGTGGAGTATTTTTATGTTGGAAGCGAAAATGCAGACAGCATTATGACACATTCCGCAGGGATCAGTGACTTTCTTTCGGCACGTGCTCCCGCTGCGCAAACGCCTTCGCGCATCCTCGATGTAAAGAAGGAAAAGAACATTACCGAAAGTCTTGCCACAACACAGGCACAGCTTTGCATCGGATATCGGACGGGTATTTTTCCCCGTGACGAGCTTTCTTTTGCATACGCGATGTTTTCTGCCGTTTTATCGGCTTCGCCCGTTTCAAAGCTCTTTATGAACGTAAGAGAAAAACGAAGCCTTTGCTACGGGTGTCACATGATTGCGGATATTGATTGCGGCATCGCCATGATTATTGCAGGCATCGCCAAGGAAAACAAAGACGAGGCGTTGCGTGCAATACAAGAGCAGATCGATGGTATGCAGTGCGGTCGTATCAGTGACGAGGAGCTGTCCTATGCAAGGTCTGCGATTCGCGATAGCTACCGCTCCATCTTCGACTCTCCGCAAAGCATCGAGCATCTGTACATGCGCTTTATCGTACGCGGATATATGAAGACGGTAGACGAGATCATCGCCGACGCCGAACGCACGACACGCGCGGATCTTATGAAGATTGCCGATCGTATGCAACGCGATACCGTCTACTTTCTTGCAGGAGGGAACAACGGCACGTCTGATGAAGCATGCGACGATCCGGAATCGGAGGACGAAGAATGATGCCCGAAATCATTGAAGTAAAACACGAATCTCTCGGCGAGCGCTACTTCGCCTATCGGCATAAAAGCGGCTTGCGCGTTTTTGTGATCCCTAAGGAATTTTCCGCCGCCTATGCGATTTTTGCCACCAAATACGGTTCAATCGAAAAAAACTTCCGGCAAAAGGGACAAGAAGATTTTATCACCGTTCCGTCGGGTGTTGCGCATTTTTTGGAGCATAAGCTCTTCGAGGAAGAGGACGGTAGCGATGCATTTTTGAAATTCGCACCGTACGGTGCCTCCGCAAACGCATACACAACCTTTGACGAAACCGCCTACCTTTTTTCCTGCACCGATCATTTCGACGAATCGCTTCGCGTGCTCCTCTCATTTGTTACGCATCCGCACTTTACCGATGAAAATGTGAAAAAAGAGCAGGGTATTATCGGGCAGGAGATCGGCATGTGCGATGACAAGCCCTCAAACCGTCTCTATTACGCAACGTTGAGGGCAATGTATGAAAGGCATAGTGTCCGTGAAAACATCTGCGGTAGCGTATCCTCGATTAAAGAGATCACTCCCGACATCCTGTATCGCTGTTACCGTACCTTTTATCACCCATCAAACATGGTACTGTGCATCGTGGGAAACATTGATCCCGAGCGTGTCATCGATGCGGTAAACGATCTCATCCCCGAGACTCCGCCTATTGAAATCGAGACGGTTTTTGAAAAAGAGGACGAAAAAGTTGCGGCAGAAAGAACGGTGCTCAAAATGCCTCTGTCACGCCCTCAGTTCATGATCGGCATTAAGGACAAGCCCCTCGAAGACGAAAAAGCCTCTATGAAGCGTGCAGTGGCATTCGACATTCTTTTTGACCTTCTGTTTTCGAAATCCTCGGATCTTTACAACGAGCTTTATCGGGCAAAGCTGATCTCACACGAATTATCCACCGACTATTCCTACGGCAACGGTTACGCTCACGCTATGATCTCCGGCAGCTCCGACGATCCGGACGAGGTTTATCGCCGCATCACAGAAACCATAGACCGTTTCCGAAGCATACCGCCTGCTATGGAGGACTTTGAACGCGCACGCCGTGCGCTTTATGCGGATAGCATCCGCATGTTCGACAGTGTCGAGGAGATCGGCGACACCTTTACAAGCCTCGCGTTGTCGGGTAGCGATGTTTTTGACCTTTTAAGAATTCTGAAAGACATTCGCTATGATGACGTGGTCGCGCTTCTTTTTGAAATATTTTTACCGCAACGCACAACTTTTTCGATCATCACGCCGATCGACGAATAGGAGAAATTATATGTCACTTATGGCGATGCGAACGCATCAAATCTCATTTCCCGGTCTTGGAATCGGTGAATTCACCGTCAATAGTGTTGCTTTTTCGGTGTTCGGCTTCGATATTGCATGGTATGCTCTCATCATTACCTGCGGTATGGTTGCCTGCGTTGCCTATGTTTCCTGGCGCGCAAAGCAACGCGATATATCCTACGATCACATTCTCGACCTTGCGATCTTCACGATCCTCTTTGGCGTTTTGGGAGCGCGTCTGTATTATATCACCACCGAATGGCAGCGGATCGGCATTGATAGCTTCTTCGACGCGATCAACATCCGTGACGGAGGTCTTGCCATCTACGGCGGCATCATTGCCGGCGGCGCTACCGTTTTTCTCGTCTGCAAATATAAGAAGCTTCATTTCCGATCCATGGCAGATATGATCTACCCGGGTGTTATGTTGGCGCAGGCGATCGGCCGTTGGGGCAACTTTATGAATGCCGAGGCCTACGGCAACGAAACCACGCTTCCGTGGCGCATGGGTATCAACGGCACCTATTATCACCCGACATTTCTTTACGAATGTCTCTGGAATCTCCTCGGATTTACCTTAATTAACATATTTTTTCACAAGAAGAGGTACGACGGACAGCTATATTACTTCGGTGCCGCTTGGTACGGATTCGGCAGAATGTTTATCGAAATGCTGCGTACCGACAGTATGATGATCGGCGACACGAGAACCAACCTTGTCCTCGGAGCCGCCGCCTTCGTGATTTTCTCCTCGCTGCTTATTTACAACGCCATCAAAAAAACCAACACACTCAGGAAAGGCATAAAATTACCATGACGATTATTGACGGAAAAAAAGTATCTAACGAAACACGCGAACGTCTGACTGCCGAGATTGCGGCATACAAAGCCGAATCCGGTCGCACCCCCGGTCTCGCGGTCATTCTCGTTGGCGAGAATCCCGCATCGCAGGTATACGTTCGCAACAAGCACAAGGCATGCACCGAAATGGGCATGTACTCCAAGGTCATCACGCTGCCCGCGGAAACAGAGGAAGCCGAGCTTCTGGCGCGCATTGAGGAGTTGAACAACGACGATGCGATCGACGGCATTCTTTGCCAGCTTCCACTTCCTTCTCATATTTCTGAGGAAAAGGTCATCCGCGCCATTTCTCCCGAAAAGGACGTTGATGCCTTTCATCCGGAGAATGTGGGTAAAATTTTAACAGGGCATTACACCTTTTTACCGTGTACCCCCGCCGGCGTTATTGCATTGCTTGATGCTTATAACATCGAGGTAGCCGGTAAAAACTGTGTTGTCGTCGGCAGAAGTAATATCGTCGGCAAGCCGCAGGCACTTCTCCTGCTTGAGCGTAACGGCACCGTCACGGTCTGTCACTCGCGCACAAAGGATCTTGCCTCGCACACAAGAAACGCCGATATTCTTGTCGCGGCTGTCGGACGCGCAAACTTTATTACGGGCGATATGGTAAAGGAAGGCGCGACTGTCATCGATGTCGGTATCAACCGTCTGCCCGACGGCAAGCTTTGCGGTGATTGCGACTTTGAAAGTATCAAGGAAAAGGCGGCCTATCTTACCCCCGTTCCGGGCGGCGTCGGCCCCATGACGATCACAATGCTGATGCAAAATACACTATTCGCGGCAAAAGCCAGAAAAAAATAACTTTTTTCATAAACTTTTTCATAAAAATACAAAATTTCTCTTGACTTTTTGAAAAGTTTCGTGTATAATACCTATGTTAATATTCTGGAGATGAAAATCTCTTTGCAGAATGCGAAGGGAGGGGAAACAAATGGCAGAAGTTAGAGTTAAAGAAGGCGAATCTCTTGACGTGGCTCTCCGCCGCTTCAAGCGCCAGTGTGCCAAGTCCGGCATTCTGAACGAAATTCGCAAGAGAGAGCATTACGAAAAACCCAGCGTCAAGCGTAAGAAGAAGTCTGAAGCTGCAAGAAAGCGCAAGTATAAGTAATGCAAAAAACAGGCAACGGTTGTGACCGTTGCCTGTTTTTCTGTTTTTTTCTATGACTGTTTTGTTTTCAGGCGTTTATACTATGAATATCTACGCAAATCGGAAGGATATAACCATGAAAAAAATTTGCAGTATTCTCCTTTTGCCGATCATAGCACTATGCTTCGGCATGACGATATACGCATCTCACACGCCAAACGGTTGGTACGTGATTCGTAACAAAAATCATACACAGCCCATCCTTGCGAATGAATTTCAATTCATCGAAAAATATGACTGTCATTACGTTGATCCGTCGCACGGCAATGATACCGCCGAAAAAAAGCTATATCTCACCTTTGATGCCGGATACGAAAACGGCAACATCGCAAAAATATTAGATATTCTGAAGGAAGAAAATGTTCCTGCTACCTTCTTCATCCTTTCCCACCTGATTGAAAAGGAGACCGATCTCGTTTGTCGCATGGCGAACGAAGGGCATACGGTCGCCAATCATACCTGCCGTCACCACGATATGACAAAGTGCCATGACGAAGCAGAATTTTTGAATGAGCTCTCGCGGCTCGAGTCGATTTATACCGAAAAAACAGGCAAAACAATGGCAAAGATCTACCGTCCACCCGAGGGAAGGCTCTCGGAAGAAAATTTAAAATTCTTAAAAAGCGGCGGATACAAAACCGTCATGTGGAGCTTTGCTTATGCAGATTGGGATAACCAAAAACAGCCCACCAAAACCGAGGCCATAGAAAAGATCATGAACAACACCCACAACGGTGCCATCCTTCTACTGCATCCCACTTCGGAAACGAATGCCGCTGTTCTCCGCGATTGCATCCGTAAATGGCGAGACATGGGCTATACCTTTGGGCGCGTTGAAGAAATCAAACGATAATGATAAAACGTCTTGTCGCACTGGCTCTGTTGTTTTGCGCCATCTCTGTCAAAATTCCGTTTTTTTCTTCGGCAGAAGAGATGGATTCGTCGAAAGGATTCCGCGTTGCTCTGACATTTGACGATGGTCCTCATCCGCGCTATACTGATATGATCCTGGACATTTTGGCAGAGCATAGCATTCCTGCTACCTTCTTTGTAATCGGAAAAAACGTAGAATATTATTCTGCTCCCTTTCTACGCGCGATCGCTGAAGGGCACGAAATCGGTAATCACACCTATTCGCATCCACACATGAAGGAATTGACCCAAGAGGAGATCGAGCATGAAATTAAGGAATGCCAAGCCGTTGTGGAAAGGATTGGCGGTGTTACGCCAAGCTTGTTTCGTCCGCCCGAAGGATATTCCTCAAAAACCGAGCTTGCAGTAACAAAAGCGATCGGTATTACACCCGTATTCTGGGACATTGACACACGCGACTGGGAGGGCAACGCCGCTGCATGCATCACAAGCCTCATCTCGTCATCGATAAATAACGATGCGATCATCCTGTTTCACGACTATGTTTCCTGCAAAAACACAACCATCCATGCGCTTCGCGACATCATACCCCTTTTAAAAAAGCGCGGTGTCACGTTTTGCAAGGCGAGCGAGATATTGAATGAAAAGGAAGTCTCCCAATAACACGAAGCCGCTCCTGACACTGATGCCGGGAGCGGCTCCTGTTTCCGGACAAATTATTGCCGAGATTCCTTTTCCTTCTTAATTTCTTCTTCCCATTCGTCATCCCACGGATAGTAAACCTTTACGGTTGTGCTTCCGTTTCTGAGTGACTTTTCGGCATAGATTCCGGGAATCGTCATGGCAAGTCCTTCCTTCAGACTCACGGGATTCGGTGCTTCATTTCGCAGCGCCTTAAAAAACTTATCGAACAAAACGAAGTCGGCACCACCGTGCATCTCGGGGACGATCTTTTTGTTG
>JAZLAP010000269.1:0-9313 GCA_045613265.1 Eubacteriales bacterium
GACAAAGCTCGGAAAATCCGGTGTAATGCGGGGCTTGCAGTGTCACGCGGAATTGCGTGAGCAGGCTTGCGGCACCGGAACCCATAAAGGAGATATATACGTATGCAAAATCTTCGCTGCCTTTGATCGTAAAAGGAATGCCGGGGAAGGCAAAGAACATGTCGCCCGAGGCGAGCGCGTACTCCTTATCGCGGAGAGACATGACCGCCGTTCCGCGCGTGACGAGGTGCAGAACGTAGATTGGATGGATGTGCGGCTGGCGAAGCGTAGCGTGGTCGGCTTCGTAAACGAAGCGCACGGTTTTGATGGTGGTATCGTCAGCCTTGGCGGGCATAAAGCGGCAAATGCTTTCGCTCAAAGAGATCCCCTCACTTTCTTTACTAATTATGAAGGAATTTGTGAAAAAAGACAAGAGGAAAACACGAAAAAAAAGCGAAAACACGATTTTTTCCAACAAGAGTGCACAAAAATCCATTTATTTATTCGCAAAAAAATGATATACTTACAGAGGTAAACCCAAAAAGTCGGAGAAAGCGGGAGGGACTCAGAATGAAAAAAGACACAAAGATACAGCCTGTAAAGCTCGGCGTTGTAGGTCTTATCCGCGGGCGCGCGATCGCCGCCACACTGATCGGTGACAAAAACGTACAGATTCGCGCCATTGCCGACCTCGTTCCCGCGCGTCTTCAGGCATGCAGAGAGGATTTTGAAGAGAAGGGTGTGAAAGATCTGCTTTGCTTTGCTTCTTTGGATGAATTGCTTGCATCCGACGTAGATGCGGTACTGATTGCAACCGATAAGCCGTATCATGCCGCGCATTGTATCAAGGCGCTCGACATGGGAAAGCACGTTTTGTCCGAGATCCCGACGGTCTCCACCATAGAAGAAGCGCGTGCGCTTCGCGCCGCCGTTAAGGCACATCCCGAGCTGAAATTTATGACGGCGGAAAATTGCTTTTACATGATGTTTGTCGAATCCTGGCGCGAAATGTATCGTGCAGGTAAGTTTGGCGACGTGATCTATGCCGAGGCGGAGTATCTGCATGCAGGAGAAAGCCAAAAGCCCATTCCACCCGAAAGCAACCATTGGCGCAAGTACATGAACGCCATTAATTATCTGACGCACGATCTCGGATCGCTTCTCTATATCATGGACGACCGTTGTGTCAGTGTGACTTGTATGGAGCCTGCGGAGAACAAGTATAGGGCGGGGCGTGTCGGCAAGGAAACCGGAGTTGCCCTGTTTCGTACCGAAAAGGGCGCGATCATTCGCATTCTGATTTCGTGGGGGTGTTATACGGCACCCACACATAATTTTGCTCTTTACGGAACGCGCGGATCGATCATGACCGATAAGACAAAGCAGATCATTGAGGCGCATTGCTTTGCGAGTCTATCCGAGATCCCCGGAAGCTTTGATCGCATGTTCGAGATTCCGGTCGGTTTGTCTCTCCCCAGAGGAGAGCAAGTCGACGGAAATTGCGACTGCGACGCGAAGATGCTCCGTGCCTTTATTCAATGCATTATTAATGATACGGAGCCCCCGATCGACGTAGATATGGGACTTCGCATCTCGATCCCGGGGATTATTGCCGAAACGTCGGCGAAAGAGGGAAGCGTATGTCTCACGATTCCCGATGAACGGACACTGTAAGCGGAGGAAATCATGGTAGCAGTTAAAACAAAATCCGAGATCCGTGACTTTACAAGCGGAAATCTCACGGTGCATTTTTTGAAATTCTTTTTTCTCGCGCTTGGAGCCAATCTGATGATGATCCTGCTGAATACCGTTGACATGATCGTCGTTGGCAAGGAGCTTGGTGAGGCAGGCACGTCAGCCGTGACGGTCGGCGGACAGATCACCACCTTTCTTAACGTATTTATCAACGGATTTTCGGCGGCGGGGCAGATCCTCGTTGCGCGGATGGTCGGTGTGGGAGACCAAAAGCGGATCGGCCGTTTTGTGGCTACCGTGACGGGCGTTTTGACGGTGGCGGGTATACTGATGATGATCATTCTCCTGCCGTTTAACCATACGCTGCTCGGGCTTCTCAATACGCCTGCCGAAGCGTATGATGGCGCGTATGCGTATTCGATGATCTGCATCATCGGTATTTTGCCGATCTTTGCCTATCACGCGATCTCTGCGATCTTGCGCGGTATGGGCGATGCAAAGCATCCCTTTGTCTTTATCGCTATCGCCTGCGGCCTTAACATTGTACTTGACATTTTACTTGTGTGGGGGCTGAAGCTCGGTGTCGCAGGTGCGGCAGTGGCAACCGTGATCGCGCAGTTTGTGAGCGTTGTATGCTCCGTCATTTTCCTTTACAAAAAGCGCGAGGCGTTTTCGCTTCATATGAAGATAAGAGACTTCTTTGTATGGGACAGAGCTTTTTTGCGCGACTATCTCTCACTTGGCGTTCCGCTTGCCTTGAAAAATTCCGCGATCCAAGCCTCGGGCATCGTGATCGGAGCAATGACGAACGACTACGGTGTCAGCGTTTCGGCATTTTCGGGTATAAAAACGAATCTGCTCACAACTGTTAACCTTGTGAAAAGTGCGGCGATGTCGTCCGGCTCTATGCTGATCGCACAAAATCTTGCGGCAGGCAAGGTTTCGCGTGTCAAGGGAACGATGCTCCGTGTCGGTGCGGTCTCAATGGCGGTTACGGTTCTGTTTTCGCTTGCCTTTATCCTGTTTCCTATGCCGATCTTCGGTCTGTTCACGGATTCCGATGCTGTCCTTGCGATCGTTCCCGCATACATCCCGATTCTGGTCTTTTCGCTCTTTGGCACGGGATTGAACGCCATTTTCGCCGCGTTGATCAATGGTAGCGGCAATAAGCGCATCAATCTCGTGATCGCCTTGCTCGATGCGCTCGTTGCCCGTATCGCCTTTGCCTATTTGTTTGGTGTACATCTTGGATGGACCTATCTTGGATTCTGGTTTGGATCGGCACTTGCAGGGTACGTTCCGCTTCTGATCGGCATCGTCTTCTACATATCGGGAATCTGGAAAAGGTCGATTAAGGTAGACAAAGAAGGAATAGAATCGTGACATGTTCAATACGTAAAAAAAGGAAGAATGTAAACCTCGGTTTACATTCTTCCTTTTTGGTGCGTTATGCTTTTCCCTTGCCGCAGAGAATGCGATAGGAACGCTTTTCACCAAAGCGGAGATCGTAGGTCGCGACACCGTCCACGCGCTTGGGCGTGACGGGCTGACCGTCCACGACGAGGAGCAGATCCTCGCCGTCGCGGAAGCGGAGGCGGACGGTACCGTAGCCCGCAACGGTAAAGCTTCCGTTCTCGTAGTCACGGATCTCGCCGCCGTGTGCCGAGAGAAGCTCGTAGGGGCGAGGCTCTTTTTCACGTGTAACGACGATCTCGTCGTTGCCGCGGAGCATATCCGACGGAATTTTGCGCGTACCGATCAGACGGTGACCGTTTACATCAATGTAGCGGATATTGTTGCCCTTGCCCTTCATTTCGACAGTCACCTTGCCCGACGGGAGCGAGAAGTTTTCAAGCGTAAAGGCGGGGATGTCGGTCGGGGAAAGTGTCAGCGTGCCATCCTCGCAGAGAAGTCCGAGAACACTCTGGATCACGCCGTTATACCACGGGCGGATCGAAAATGCCTGGAAGGAGGCGTTCAGCGTTGTCCAGCCGTCAAGGGCAGGACGGTCGGTGTCGGCGTGGCAGTTGATGCCCTCGGGACACATAATGCGGTCGGTCCAGTGCGAGATCCACGCCGTCCATTTTTTCGTTTCGGCAAGATCGCCGCAGGCGTTGGCAAGGCGAATATAGTATTCGCCGGTAACGGGGAACCAGTAGTGAAGCTGGTTGCCGTCGCCGTCGTACGCCGCATCGGTGGCGGGAATCGGACGGATACCCGCACGGTTGACGAGGTGTGTCTTAAAGAAGTCGAGGTTCTTTTGCAGAACAGGGTCAAGCACGTCGTAAAGATAGGTGCTTTCAAACTTGACCGAGTTCGCGTACATGATCGGGCGTTGCTCCTTCGTGGTCGCCTCAAGCGATACGACGGGGAAGCCTTTTTCTTCATCCATAAAGAGCGGGAGATAATTCTCCTCTGCCTTTTTGGTGAGCTTGCGTGTGACCGCCACGGTATCGGTGTCTCCCATCCGGTCAGCAAGATATTCGAGCGCACGCAGAGCGCAGTAAAAGAGTGTGTTATTGAAGGAAGAAAGGTCGTTACAGGTCTCGCCGATCAGGTCGGGGTAGTCGGGATAGAGCGAGCGCTCGACGTAAAAGCCGGTCTCCTCGTTCACCTTGCCGAATACGTATTCCATGTATCGCTTGGCAACAGGGTAAAATTCGCGGAGTACACCGTCGCCTGCGCCTGCCGTGACCGCGTTGTAAAGCAGGATCGGATAGAGCGTGCTGGTAACGGAGGAATGGATCGGATTTGCGTGCGGTTTTTTGTAACTCTCCTTGTTCATCGGGTAAGAGTAGTAGTGGAGAACGCCTTCGTTTGCCGCGTATTCTTCGAAGAAGCCGAGCATATCGCGGTAGAAGGCGGTGTCACCCATCTGACCGTAGGCGATCGAATAGGTGAGGCAGTCCCAGCCCCAGATCCAGTAGTTAACGTTCTTTGCCTTGACGGCACCGGGATACTCACGCGTTTTCAGAAATTCAAGATAATAGGGAACCAGATCGCAGAAGAGGGGGAGACTGTCCATTGCGCCCGAAAGACGCGGAATCCTTTTCGTAACAGTTGTCATGCGCGTTTTTTGCACACGTTTTTCCCGCAGGATATCGGCAGCGGTCATGAACGGCTTATCGTCAAAGGCAAGGCAGAAGCTATGGTCACCCGCCGAAAGCGACCCCTTGTTCTCAAGTACGTTGCGGATGCTGTCATTGACACCAATGCGCTTGTAGATAACGGGGAAGGTCGCATAGAAGCGGACGTCGATATCGTATCCGTTTCCCGCCTCCACTTCATGAAAGGCAGTCGAGAGCACTCCGCTTTCGTAGGAAAAGTCCTTCCATTTACGAGTGGCACGAAAGGGGCGGTTGCGAAATTCATTCGTTTCGGTCGGGATGAAACGGTTGGAGTCGTAGACCTCGTAAGCAAAACCGATCGTATGCCCCTTCCCGTCGGGTATTGTCAGTGTGGATACCAGCTGCTCGTCCAGCACCTCGGTTGTAAGACGGAAGGTGAGATCACAGTAGCGGAAGGTCAGTGTGATGCCATAGGGAACGAAGGAGACCTCGTCGGGGGTGGGGAGAACGCGCTGCCCATCTACGATTACGTATTGCATCAGAGACGAGAACACGTCGCGTTCAAAAATTTTAAGATTGCCGATGGAGCGACGCTTTGAAAAATAGTCTACCTGCGAGATGCCGCTTTCATCGTAGAAAAAGGTCATTCTGCCGTCGGTGAAGATGCGTGGGGCGTAGGGGATATATCCCTTTGCACTGACAACACCGTTTTTGACTTTGAAGGCTTCTTTCATGTTTTTTTCTCCTTTTTTTGTTGGTTCAACGCTTTTTCGCGCATTTCGGTTGGCGAAATACCGTATTTTTGTTTGAAGTCACGTAAAAAGTGCGATATGGAGGTGTAGCCGGACCGTTCGCAGATGTCGATACTGCGGAGATCGGTCAATGTTGCGAGCCGCGCCGCTGTTTCCAGCCGTAGGTCGCGGATGTAGGCAAGAAGCGTTTTGCCCATCTTTTTCTTGAAATAGGTGCATAAGTAGTTTTTATTCATGAATACCGCTTCTGCCACGTCGTCAAGCGAAATTTTTTCCTTATAATGCTCACCGACGTAGGAAATGATGTCCACAATGTGGGAGGGGGGGAGCTTTTCCTCCTTTTCCTCCTTTTCTCCGTAGGCACGCAGAAAAATATAGAGGATCGAGCAGAGAAGATGTTCCGCGATATACTCTGCATAGGAACGCATATCGGTCATTTCGGCGATCAGACGGTCGGAAAGCGCCGAGACCGCCTCCAGCTCATCTTCCGAAAGATAGGCAACGAAGCCGCCGCTTTTTATTTTCAGACGGCGGAGCACATCGTCGGGCATGCGGCTGGGCGCAAATTGAATGTTGTATACGGTCGAAAGTTCGTCGATCACGCCGCGGTGTACGTCGGTGAGCCGCGTCAGGTGCATCTCACCGCGTCGCCATTCATAGCGCTCGCCGTTTAGGATGTGGTCGCCGTGACCGCTCAGCACAATCTCAATCTCATAAAAATTATGCAGATGATTGCCGAAATGCGTGGTTTCCTTTAGTTGGGCGTGTATGATCTGCGGAGAGGCGGAGAAATGCAAAAGCTCGGTATTATCGTACATAATGCTCGCCTCCTTCACCTACAGGTATCATAAATTCGCTTATACTATAACAGAAAAAAAACGGTTTGTCAATATTCTGGAGAAAAAATAAATATCTGCAAATAAAAACTGTATATTAGCGGAAGAAAAGCGGGAGAAAAAGCTTTATAATGTAAGTGGAGCGAGAAGCTCTAAAAAACGATAAGGAGACACTTATGAAAAGAAGAGAAAGACCGCAGGTGCGGAGGCTTTCGGAATCCTGCATCGATTATGCCCGTGCGATGACCGAGAGCTACCTTGCACATATGAACGACAGTCCCGCCATCCGTGAAATGGCGTGTATTCGTTCGGTGTTTCCCGAATACCTGCCGTATCTCACCTATGAGGACGATTTTGCAGGACGGTGTATCGAGATTGATGCTCTCGGATTTTTGCCGCTGGATATGACGCCGAAAAAGCGCGGTCAGATCGGCTATTATATGGACATTGGCAACATGCAGGAGTTGCAAAAGGCATATCCGCACAGACGCGACGAGATCGAGGAGATGATCCTCTTTTGGGCGAAGGAGGCGACGACGGTCAAGATCCGCGAAACTGCACCGAAGGATCTTTACGAGTATTACAGGAACTTTTCGACCCCGTTTCTCGATCAATACGGCTACAATCGCAAGGGTAAACCCGGCTTGCCGCTCGGAAGCGGCGTGATCTCGTCAAGCTACGACACGCGCGTTGCGGGGCTTATGCCGAATTTTCCCGCGTTCCTTCCCGGAGGCATTCCGGGACTCTATGTCCGTATCGCTGACGGTGAAGCAAAGAACGGAAGGAAGGATTTTTACACCGCCGCCCGTGACGCTGTCGATCTCATGACCGAGATCCTCGAGATGTACAGACTGGAGGCAGAGGTACTTGCCGAGGCGGCAGAGAACGACCGCGATCGTAACAATATGCAGGATATTGCAAGAATGTGCAAAAAGCTGCAGACAGCACCGCCGTCAACCTACCGCGAGGCGTTGCAGCTTGTGATCCTCGTCACCATTGTTGTGCATTCGGAAAACTATGGTCGCCTTGACGTGGCGCTTGGCGATTTTCTCGCCCATGACGTGGACACGGGCGTTTTAACGGAGGAAGAAGCAATCCTTGAGACGGTAAAGCTTTTCCGCTGGATGGCAATGCCCGAAAACGGTCAGCCCTACGATACCCGCGTTCTGATCGGCGGTCTCGGCAGACCAAACGAGAAGAATGCCGACCGCTTTGCCCTCGCGGCAATCGAGGCGGCACGCCGCCGCCACGACGTTATTCCCGTATTGACACTCAGATATTACGAAAAGCAGGATCGCCGTCTTTTTGATGCCGCGATCACGGCTATCAGTGAGAACTGCTCGTCGCCATTCCTTTATAACGACGACGTTCTGGTTTCGGCATATCAGAAGAGCATGAATCTTTCCTATGAGGAAGCACTGGATTACGCGCCGCTCGGATGCGGTGAGATCATCGTCGCGGGGAAGGGGATCGGCTCGCCAAATTCGACCATCCGCATGCTGAAGGCGCTTGAAGCGGCGCTTCATAATGGAAGGTGTGGCGTTTCGGGCGAATTGGTGGGGATCGAGACCGGCGAGCTTTCCACGCTCGACACGTATGAAAAGCTGGAAAACGCTTTTCTGCGTCAGCTTGACGAGCGTATCAAGATCGACGTCAGAGTGCACCGTCATCAAGCAGAAGCAGCAAATAAGGAGGTTGCCCTCGTTTTCGCTTCGCTCTTTACCGACGATTGTATTGCGCGCGGTAAAGCACTCCTTGACGGCGGCGTTTCGGTATTCGGCTCCAACCTTGAGGGCTTCGGACTCACCAATTCGGCAAACTCGCTTCGTGTCATACAAAAGTATGTGTATGAGGAGAAAAAGTACACGCTTGAAGAGCTCGTCCATATGCTTGACGTCGATTTTGAAGGCTATGAGGACGAACGGCAGGCATTTCTCGCCGTTGAAAAATACGGCAATGACTGCGAGGCGGTCGATGCGATCAAGCGCCGCATTGAGGACTATCTGAATCCGCGCGCAACCGCGTACGGCATCGCGGGCGGCTTCCGCTACTGCACGATTGCCAACGTAAATCCGGGCGGTATCATTCTCGGACCTGCAACGGGCGCAAGCGCCGACGGCAGACACGTAGGCGATACCTTTGCACTCGGTAACTCGCCCCACCCCGGTACCGATATCTCGGGATTGACGGCGGCACTGATGTCGTCGGCAAAATCCGCGCCCGAAAACGGCGGCTACGTGACGAATCTGCATCTGTCGCGCGAATTGATGCCGAATAGCATGGAGGCGGTCAAAACGCTTCTTCTGACCTATTTCAAGCTGGGCGGACAGGAGATGAACATCAACTGCTTCTCGAAGGGTGACCTTGAGGACGCACTCGTCCACCCCGAAAACCACAAAAATCTCATCGTCCGCGTCAGTGGCTATTCGGCGCGCTACATCGACCTTGACCCCCCGACGCAGAAGCACATTCTGGCACGAACGGTGTATTAAAACGCGAAAAAGCGAAACGGTTTAGGCTCCTTCTCATAAGGATGTTTGTATTTTGTAGGGGCGATTCACGAATCGCCCGCTGAAATGCGAAAAACAAAAACGGGCGATTCATTAATCGCCCCTACGGACACACATAATTTTCGGCAGAGATATTGTTTTCTCTGCCGTTTTGTGTTATAATGGGGTTACATCGTAGGGCGGTGGCTTGCTGCCGCCGTGACGAAAGGTTTACGCCAATGAGGCGGCGGGAGTAAACCCCCGCCCTACAAGGGGTATGGGCTTTGCCCGAAGCATTTGTAATACAAATGCGAAACTGGCGATAAAAGGAGGAATAATACTATGATAACTTTATCAACAGAACGATTGATTTTGCGAGATTGGTGTGAAGATGATATTGGTTGTTCGGTTCATAATGAAGAGACGATCCGATATTTGATAAAGGTGAAGAATAATTACGCTGTAGTTTTAAAAGAAAACAATGAGATTATAGG
>JAZLAP010000270.1:0-4529 GCA_045613265.1 Eubacteriales bacterium
GCTTTTATGACGAAACCGCAGAGGCGAATGCTATCTGCGGTTTCGCTTCTGCCGGAAGAATCAGAACTCCTCGTTTGCTCCCTCGAAGAAGGTGGGGTTTGCGTAGTAGGCGATACCCTTCGGCTCAAAGTAAGCGGGGCGCGTACCGTGTTTCGAAACATCGTCATAGCCGATCACGGCAAGCCAGAGCGCATTGTACGACCAGCCGTACAGCTCGTCGAAGGTCACGGTCGTCTTGAAGTGCTGGATCCTCTTATCCTCGGTTTCAAAATTGCGGAGTGCAAAGCCGTTGCGGATCAGCGTTACCTTCTTGACGTCGTGTGCCGCCATGCGAAGCTCAATGTCGATCTCGTAGCTCTCCTTCTTTTCGCGAATGCCGCCGGGAAGCTCGCCGTCAACGGTGTAGGTAAGGAAGATGGCGCCACCGCCCTTACCGCAGGAGATGCGTCCCTGTCGCATAGCGTCAACGATCGAATTGCCGTCGGTCGCGCCGCCGGTATAGACGTAGCATCCACTCTGACCGGGCGCATATTTCGTGCCGTCGTGCGTGTCGGTGGTCGAGTTGCGGTACACGATCTGTCCGCGGTTCAGCATATCGAAAAGCGTACGGTGGGAGCTGATATTCTCCACCATGGGGATCTCCTTATGCTCGGAAAGCACCCACCAGGAACGGAAATAGGGATTTGCCATCGTGTCGTCAAGGCTGTGATCGGGGTGGTTCAGCATGGGCATATAATGGTTGCCCTCGGGATTGTTCTCTCTGGCATATCTGAGCCAATAGCCCTCGTCGTTGCCCTTATAATCAATGTTGAACGGCACGTTAAGGAAGTTCATGTGCGTGCGCTTGTTGACGCATTCCTGTCCGGGAAGCGGAGAGAAGCGCCCCTCCTCCTTCCAGGTATAGAGACCGCCGTCAACGACGTTCTTTCCGCCGTGGTCGGTCAAGAATACGAAGTCGAGACCGTTGCAGCGTGCGACCTTCGAAATGATACGCGGCGAGCAGCAGGCATCCTCGTAGCCGCTATGCACGTGACAGTCGCCGTACACCCAGCCATCGGGGATGTCGATAAGCTCGTCAAAATGTACGGTTGCCTCGGTTTTGTCGCCTGAGGGCATCGGCATCTCTGCCGTCGAATATCTGGCGCCTGCCATAAAGCGAAGGCGAAGATCTCCCTTTATGTAAGGAACGGCGTGCGTTTCGCTATAGAGGCGGTCGATCGCAACGTCTATGTGTCCGTTACGCAGGATGAACACGCGGTAATCCATGTCGCTGTCGCAATGCGGCGTGAACCAGGAATACGTATATTCACGGTCGGGCTTTTCAAGGAACATCGCATAACCGTTCCAGACAGAAACGCGAAATTCGACACCCTCGCGCCGGCTTTCGACACGATAGTAACCGTATTCGCCCTTCGTTTCCACGTCGGTCTCAAACCACATACCGTAGCCCTTCGGCTGACCGTGCGGAAGCCAGAAGGAATCGATCTCCTCTCCCGACGGACGGAATATGCGGGTGTTCCCCTCGAGAACGCGCCATGTCGTGACGGTAAGCGGCTCCTCGCTCGGCGGAACGGCAACGTAAAGCGTCGCCGTCGTGTCCTTCGGGAAGTGCAGGCTTTCCTCAAGGAAGCGAGCGTGCCAGATGCCGGGGCCTGACAAAAGGAAGGGGTAAGCACCGCTCTCCCAGGTCACCGTAACGGATGCACGGGTAGGCTTTACGTTAGGCGAAAGTGTCAGACACCACGTACCCTTCGGAAGCGTATAGCTTTTGCCGAAGACAAGGCGACGGCTCTCGGTTGCCGTCTCGTTTACGGCGGTCACCGTGGGAGCGTTCTGCGTATCACAGGCAAACGAAAAGGATGCGCTTTCGTCGGTTATCCAGAAAAAGAGGTTTGCGTTGTCACTACCGAGGTAAATCAGTTCCTGTTTCATAATCATACCTTTCTTTTATACCGTGCCATCGGCAAGCGGCGTTTTTTATGGTTTTACAGATATAAGCATCCGCTATGTTCATTATAACATAGCGGATGAAAAATTTCTTGTGTTTTTTTGCAAATTTTGTGTATTTTTGAAGATACTTTCCATACTTCCGCAGTTACCGTCCCGCACCGCAAAGGTAGCCGAAGCGACGCACGGTGAGATAGTAATCGTAATAACGCTCGATGTAGACCTCGTGCCGATTCATTTCGTCGATCATGCGCGTTGCGGCGGCGGTCGCCTTTTCATCCTCGCCGTTTGCCTTATAAGAAAAGGTCTCGGCAAGCAGGTCGCAAAGCGTCGTGTGTCTTCTGAGAATCTCCACCGACACGGCGGCAAGACGTGAGCGGCTCGTGTCTACCGCAGAAAGAAGCGCGCGCCCCTCCTCGGTCACCGCCTTTACACCGCGCAGCCGTTCTGCTCTTTGAGGATTATAATACGGCGAGCGCGACGTGTCAATGCTCTCCTCTCCCTCAAGGAGCTTATCGCCGAAGCAATCGCCGATCGCACGGAGATAGGCAACGACCTCCTCCCATTTGTCACCGAAAGCGGTCGAAAAGTAATCGCGGTACAACGTATCAAGGCTGAGCGATATATCATACAGCTTTCGTGCATACACGTAGTAGGCAAAGCCCGTCGGAAAGACCGAGCGTTGACTTCCTGCGGCGATCATACCATCGATGCCGTTCTGCTTGTACGCCTCAATATCATAGAATACGCGATCGGCAAGAAAGAGTCCCGACGGATCAAACGCCTGATGCTCCCAGAAATGATATTCATAGGCAAACACAGCGCCGTCCCACATCCTCCGCCACGCGCGATAATACGCAAGGTAGCCGTCAAGGTCGGGAGGCGGTGTCAGCTTGTTTCTGACGAACGGATCGGTCGTTCTTTCCTCTCCCGTCAACGTTTTCGTATAGCTCCGTGTCATCGGTGCCAGCATAAAGGCAAAGCGATCGGGATTTTGGATACGCTCGGTCGTAGGTGCCCACACCGTATCGTAATAGCCGATAAAGACGATGCGCGTTGCAAGCCCCTTTGCCGTAAGCACGGCGTCAATATCGTTCAGAAGCAGAACATACCAGTCGCTTACCGTCTTGTCCCTGCATTGCTCGCATTCGCAGTGGTTGTTGACCGCATCGCCAAGCCAGACGTGCAGGTAATCGATGTTCGTATGGCGCGAAGCGTAGTCGGCGATATACTCCGAAAGGATTTTTCTTGCTTCGGGAGAGGACATGCATATCTGCGTCAAAAGCGCAACGTTATTGAAGATTTTGCGTTCGCCGTTGATCTCGGCGTAATATTTCCTTCCCCATTCGGGTGCCTTACTGCCGTCCACCTGTCCCCAGCCGGACGTAATATCCACGCCGAAGGGTGCCGCCGTCCAGCCGTGTCCCACGTCGTGGAGCATGATACCGCGTTTCGCCATCTCCGCCTCGGCGGCGATCTTCCATTGCAGCATCTGTGCCTCAGACGGTACGGCTCTGTCATAGAAATCGTTATGCTTATGCTCGTAATAGCGCTGATAGAATACCGTAGGAACGAAGAACTGCATCTGGAAGGTATTCATGCCCGCCTTCGGAAGAAAATCGATCGCATTCAGAAGGATCTCCTGACTGCAAGCCCCCTCGATACAAGGACCGCGGTAACGGCAGGATGCCTTATGACGGTAAGAAACCGGCTTTACTTCGGCAAGCGGAACCGTTTCACCCTCGATACCGGGAAAAAGAAAGCGGCATCCGTTCTGCCGCAGGTACTCGTACACGGCAAGAAGCACCGAGCGCGGATTATCGCCCGCGATCACTCCGCCCCACTCGTCGGTCTCTATATAGAGAAGGTCGTCAAGCGCAGGATCCTGTACCTCCGAAATCGCAAGACCGAAATCCTGCATCAAGCCGAGGCGGAAGCCGTCCTTGGCTTCGGGATTATAGAGAATGCTTACATCTCCGCTCTCCGGCATCATCATACGAAGATATTTTTTCAGCTCCGAGGCGGCAAAATCAACGGTTGCGTCTGCCGTTATCTTATATATAACGCGTTCTTTCATTTTCGTTCTCCTTTTTTACATGAGCTTACATGCTATAATGAGCTTACAAACGACGGGCATTCCGTCCCTTTTTGAATTTTAAACAGGTATCAGAGCTCGCGCGCAAGCATCTCGCATTCCTCGCGCGAGTAGAGTAGATTGATCGCGCAAAGCAGCGCGTTTGCCGACATCTCGGTCGGAAAGGAGAGAAGGCGACAAAGCCGTTCCCGCTTTTCGCTACTGTTTTCTCCGCCCGAAAGTCCCCACAGAAAGAAATCCACCTTCGTTACAGGTGTTTTTTTCGTATTGAGGCACCCCTTTACGGTATCGACGGCAAACGGCAGAAGGATCTCGCGAAGCCGTGCGGCATCGATTCCCTCAACGCCGAGAAGCCCCGCCTTGCTTGCGGTTTCCTTACGCCGTTCCTTGCCCGCGATCGCAGGCACGTACAGGTGTATCAGCTTCTCCTTTGGTAAAATCTGCGACAAGAAGCCGCGGATCAGGCGTCCCGCGCCGTCGGGATCGG
>JAZLAP010000271.1:0-10386 GCA_045613265.1 Eubacteriales bacterium
ATGCTCTCAAACAACCCCTCAGTCAGCTTCGCTGACAGCTCCCCTTACACAGGGGAGCCTACCGCTGCGGCGGGATTGCTCAACGGCAAAAGCCTCTACTGAACCACCTGCTTAGCAGGTGGTTTTCTATAACCAAAAAAAGCGGCGAGGGGCAAGCCCTCGCCGTATAAACTTTTTTAATGATTGATCTGCTTTGCTTTTTGCTTGATTGCAAAGACTGCGTCTGCCGTTCCGCTAACACGGGCGGTTCGATGTCGGTGCTTTTGGGTCGAAGGCATCGTCGTATTCGTTGTCGTACTCAAATTCGCCCTCGTACAGTGTTCTGACGTTTGCGTTCAGGATGACCGAAAGATCCTTGCGCACGATACAGATCACCGTTTCCGCGGGAAGCACCACCTGAATGCGCGTGTTATAATCGGCAATGCCCAACAAAACGGCAGCTGCCATCGCCGCACCCGTTGCGTAGCCGCAGGTACCGTCTTCTCCCGTATCCTTCCGTATCGTGCGGACAGAAAAGCTATTCCGCGCGCGTTGCGCACAGAAGATCTGATGCCGACCGCCGTTGACATCCTGAAAGTAAGGGATGGCGGCATCGATCATCGGTTCGGCAGTATCCTCGATAAAGCTAACGGCGTATTCCTCAAGGAGCATCACGGGAGTATAATCGTAACGGTAGCCGCCGGCATTGCATTCAATGTAAAACATGGAATAAGGGGCATTCACGTCGGGTTCTTCGGAGACGGTGCATGCCACGCCCATCGCCATCGTAACGTTGGTTTGTGATGCGCGAGGATCGATACGGATGCGGTAGACCATTCCGTTTGCTTCCACGGTGGTGTTCGGCTCCGAAAGCTCGTGCGCATCGTACAGGAGCTTTCCCGCGGCGCGGACGGCGGTGTCGGGAACGGGTATTTCGGTTTCGCTCACGAAGGCTCGCGCGGCAATACTCGCCTCGTCCGACGGAAACAGGTAAATGAGCAGCGACGTACCGATGCCGCTTTCCTCGTCGCACATAAGTCGTGCAAGAGACGGAAGGTCCACGGGCGGTGTTTTTGTATCAAAACGCACGTACACTGCATTTTTACCCATGGAACGTATTTTCTTGAAATGAATATGCATACATTGCTCCTAAAGAGATGGAAGGCGCGGCGGAAATGTTCCGTCGCGCCTTTTTCAGCGAAGTAAAAGCCACATAGCAAGAAACGCGATGCAGATGATACCGATCGTGACGAACATCGGGATGATCATCATTTTGACGGCGGCAACGTAGGTTTTCCACTGCTCCTTAAGCGAAGCGCGGGGCTGCGGTCGGGATTGCTTGCGCCCCCCTGAAAGCCCCGACATATCGGCAATCGTTCTGCCGTCGTCGATGTAGGTGATCTTTTCCTTTTTGTTCTTCTTGTTCTTTGCCATTGGGATCACTCCTCTTCAAGAAGGTGGCAGGCGGCAAAGTGCCCCGTTTCATACTCCTTGTACGAGGGGCAGAGCTCCTTGCAGACATCCTTTGCATAAGGGCAGCGCGTGTGGAAGCGGCAGCCCTTCGGCGGGTTGGCGGGTGAGGGAATATCCCCCTTTAAGACCATGCGGTTCATCTTTACGTCGGGATTGGGATGCGGAATCGCTGAGAAGAGCGCCTTCGTATACGGATGCAGAGGATTCTTGAAAATATCCTCCTTCATGCCAAACTCGACCATACTGCCGAGATACATAACGCCGATCTTGTCCGAGATGAACTTGACGACCGAGAGGTCGTGCGAGATGAACAGATAGGTCAGATTCATTGACTTCTGCAGATCCTTCAGAAGGTTGATGATCTGCGCTTGGATCGATACGTCAAGTGCCGACACAGGCTCGTCGCAAACGACAAGACGGGGATTGACCGACAGGGCACGCGCAATGCAGATCCTCTGTCGCTGACCGCCCGAAAACTCGTGGGGATAACGCTCGTAATAGTAGTCGCGCAGACCGCATTTTTCCATCAGATTCAGCACGTAGTCCTTAACCTCGTTCTTCGGAACGATATTATGCACGAGCACGGGCTCCGAAAGGATGCCGCCGACCGTCGAGCGGGGCGGCAGGGAAGAATACGGGTCTTGGAAGATGATTTGCATTTCCTTACGGATGTCGCGCATCATTGCGGGAGGTAGATTTGTGATATCCTTTCCGTCAAAAATGATCTGACCGCCGTTTGCGGGATGTAATTTGAGAATCGTGCGTCCCATCGTGGTTTTGCCGCATCCCGATTCGCCGACGATACCGAGCGTTTCACCCGGCTTCAGCGTGAAGGAAACGTCATCCACTGCGACAAGCTCTTGTAAAACCTTGCCCGTGATCGTCTTTTTGAGAGGAAAGCTTTTGCGCAGATGCCGTACCTCGAGAAGTGCCTCCTTGTCAAAGGGCTTCTCCATATCCTCTGCAATGCGTGCCGCCCTCCGATCCCCTTCGGAGATGCCGACGGCTTTCGTATTCATATTCGTGTTATCAGCCATTTTGCTTCTCCTTGTCACAGTATAGGTGGCAGGCGACGAAGTGTGTGGGGCTTACCTGCACCATTTCGGGGTAATCGCCCGAGCAGGCGCGCGTACATTTGTCGCACCTTTCCTTGAAGTAGCAGTGCTTGGGCATGTTAATGGGGTTCGGTACGTTGCCGGGGATACTGAACAGCGTATCACTGTCGGTATCAAGCGTCGGCTTCGATTTTTGCAGTCCCATCGTGTAGGGGTGAAGGGGATTATGGAAGATCTCCTGCACGGTACCCTTTTCAATAACGCGACCTGCATACATAACGACAACGTAATCCGCCATTTCGGCGATGATGCCGAGGTCGTGGGTAACGAGAAGCACCGAGCCGTTGATCTTATTTTTCAGATCGCGGAGCAGGTCAAGGATCTGTGCTTGAATCGTCACGTCAAGAGCCGTCGTCGGCTCGACGGCAATGATGAGGCGCGGATCGCAGGCAAGTGCCATTGAGATCATCACGCGCTGGCGCATACCGCCCGAAAGCTCGTGCGGAAACGCCTTGTATACGCGTTCGGGCATCGCAATGCCGACGAGATTCAGCATCTCAAGCGATTTTGCCTTTGCCATTTCCTTGGTAGCACCCGGAACGTGTACAAAGGTGACCTCGTCAAGCTGTTCGCCGATGGTGAATACGGGGTTTAACGACGTCATCGGCTCCTGAAAGATCATCGCGATCTGCTTTCCGCGGATACGGTGGATCTCCTTGATCGGCATTTTGGCAATGTCGTAGATCTTTTCCTCGGTCTCATATTGGAGAATTCCCTCGGAATCGGTAGCCTGCACGGGGATCATCACGGGCTTTCCCGTCTTATCGAGGACGGTTGCGCCCTTTTTATCCTTCTTTTCGGTATAAAGGATGTTGCCGTTTTCGTCTCTTGCGTAGACGGGAAGGGGATCACCCTTTTCGTCGCGCTTGTAGTCGTATGCCTTGAAACGGATGCTTCCGGAATAAATCTGTCCCTGCGGTCCCTGTAAAAGGCGCATGACAGACATACTCGTGACCGATTTGCCGCAACCCGACTCGCCGACAATGCCGATCGTGGCATTCATCGGAACGTCAAAGGAAACACCGTTTACCGCCTTGACGACACCCTGATCGGTGAAGAAGTAGGTATGGAGATCGTCGATCTCAAGAATATTGTTTTTGTCCCTGAGCGCAGTCGTGTACTCGGATTCGTCCGCCTTGCGGTACTTATACTGTTCAAGGCGGTGCATAACGCGCGCATTCTCCTTGGCGATCGCGCGGATCTCTTTGCCCGAGAGGTAACGCTTCGCCTTGGGAGCCTCGCGCAGCTCATTGTTCTGTGTCTTTTTCAACTTATCAAACAGTTTCATCGCTTATCTCCTCATCTTGGGGTCGAGGGCGTCACGGAGACCGTCGCCGACGAAGTTGAAGCCGAGAACCGCAATGACGATGCAGATGCCGGGGGCACCCCATACGTTGAAGTGGTTCTGGAGGATGTCGGTGTTTGTCGAAATGATGTTGATCATCGTACCCCACGCCGCATACGGTGCCTTGACACCGAGATTCAGGTAGGAGAGCGTTGCCTCGTAAAGGATCATGCTACCGAGGCTGAGGCTCATTTGTACGATGAGCTGGGGCATGACGTTGGGAACGAGATGCTTGAAGATCTTTCTTCCCGTCGAGTAGCCCATTGCCTCTGCGGCAACCATATACTCCTGCTCGCGGAGCGAGAGAATCTGTCCGCGCACGAGACGAGCCGTGCCTGACCATGAGAACAGGGTAAGGTAGAGCATCAGCAGATAGATACGGTATTTGGCATCGATGCCTGCGGCATCAAGAAGCGTACTGATGATAAGCAGGATCGGAATGCCGGGAAGACACATCAGCACGTCACAGATACGCATCAGCACGTTGTCGATCGCACCGCCGAAATAGCCTGCAATACCACCGAGAATAACACCGATGATCGTGATGACGAAGACGGCGATAAAGCTGACGGTGAGCGAAATCCTGCCGCCGTACATGAGGCGGACGAAGATGTCGTAACCCTCGTTATCGGTGCCGAGCAGATGCTCTGCCGACGGGGGCGCAAGAAGGTTGTCCTTCAGCTGCTTTTCGATCGTCTGCTTGACGGTATATTCGATGCCGTCCGCGGTAACGAAGCTAACGGTCGACTGCGTGTACTCGGTCTTGCCCGATTCGTCAAGCTCAATCTCGCCCCATTTGTTGTAGACGACGGGACCGAGAAAGCTGAACAGGAAGAGTCCGACGACCATCACAAGTCCGACAATGCTGAGCTTGGAGCGGAAAAAGCGGCGCACGACCATGCGTGTCGGAGACATGAGCCGCAGGTTTTTATCGAGCGGCGCCTCGGTGTCTTCGGTTTTTTCGACAGCAAGCGCATCGACCGAATCGGTTGCACAGGGGGTATCTTCGGTTGTGGGAATGTTTTCGTTTAGGTCTTTCATGATACCTCTCCTTTACTCAAGCTTTACTCTCGGATCGACGACGGCGTACATAAGGTCGGACAGAAGAACGCCGATGACACTGAGAAGCGCAAGGAACATATTATAGCCCATGATGAAGGGAATATCGCCGCGGTTCATCGCATCAAGCGCGACGTTACCGATACCGGGCAGGTCGAAGACCTGCTCGGTGATGATCGCGCCCGAAAACAGCGAGGGCAGAAGCCCCGCAAGCGTGGTGACGACGGGAATGAGGGTGTTGCGGAAGGCGTGCTTATAGATGACCGTCGTTTCGGTAAGACCTTTTGCACGCGCAGTACGGATGTAGTCGGCGTTCATGACCTCAAGCATGTTGGTGCGCGTCATACGCATGCGCGGTCCGATGCTCAGGATCACGACCGTCAGGATCGGGATGAACATATGGCGCAGGTAGTCGGGGAGCAGAGCGAGGCCCGTTGCCGAGCCGCCTGCTTCGATAAGACCCGAGGACGGAAACCATCCGAGCTTGATCGCAAGGAAATCCTTTAATACCTGTCCGAAGAAGAAGGAAGGAAGCGAGATGCCGATCATAACGAGGATGGTTACGATATAGTCTCGCAAGGAATACTGATGCGTTGCCGCCGTAATGCCGAGTGGGATTGCAATCAGAAATTCGAATATCGTCGCAATCAGAGCGACCGCAAAGGATACGCCCATATGCTCAAAGATGACGTCGGCGACCGGACGCGCGTGCACGAAGCTGGTGCCGAGGTCAAGTCTAAAGAGATTGCCAAGCCAGCCGAAGTAGCCTTTCAGAATGCCGAGAAAGCTGTTGTCGCCGAGGCCGTACATGGCGTACATGCTCTCCTGCATCTCTTCGGTGACCGTGGCACCGCCCTGGTTCATAGCATCGATCTTGCTCTGGATGAAGTCGACGGGCATGAGCCGTATCAGAAAGTAGATGATCATGGAGACGCCGACAAGGATCAGAATCGACATTGCCAGTCGTTTCAGAATGTATTTTAGCATAACTCTCTCCGAATTGTAGTTGTTGCCGACAGATTATTCGGCAAATTCGATCTCCCAGATGCGGTCAAGGGGAGAGGTGTAGGGATTCATTTCGTTCTGCTTAGGAAGCGAATCGGCAGAGATGACCTTGGAATTGAAGGCGTAAAGCTCGCTTCTCTGGTAAACGGGAAGCTCGATTGCAAGATCGAGGATCTTGTCCATTGCTTTCTTGTAAAGCGCCGTACGCTCTGCCTGATCCAGCGTTTCGCGCGCCTGCTCGATCAGCTCGCTGAGATCGTCGAGCGTCTTCTGCTCCTCGGCAGAGCCGGAATTCTTGATCGAGGCGTAGCCCCATGCCTTCGTGCTGGTCGCGGTGGAGTTCTTGTGGTAGACCTGATAGAGGTCGGGATCGATCGTCGAGCCCCAAGCGGCAGCCCAAACCTCAAGAGAGCCGGTGTTGATCTTCGTCAACGCCTGTACGTCGGGAACGACCTCGACGTTCCAGCCCATATCGTTCAGAAGGGCAGCGGCATCGCGGAAGGTCTTGTAGGTCGGGTGATCCTGCAGATTCGAGCCTGCGATCGTGAAGGTGATCTTCAGCGAGGGATCGCCTGCCGAAACGCCTGCTTCCTGCATGTATTTTTCAATATTGTCTCGTGCCGTCTCCTCGTTGAAGCGGCCGTTGATCTGCGGATAGTCCTTGCCGTTATCCTTAAGCGGCGTGCCGTTGCCGTCCTTCGGGTAGGCCCAGCTGACGACCGACATCGGATAGTAGATCTGCTGTGCGGTGCCGGGACGATAGTAGTCAAGCGCGAGCGTGGTGTTCATCGCACACATGATCGCCTTACGGATGTTGATGTCGGGGATCTTAGCGGCGTTGATGCCGATATAACCGTAGCCGAGCTGATCCGAAAGAAGGGTGTTGATGCCCTTGCTGCTCATTGCTTCAAGCTTTTCGTAGTTCTGCTTCGTCAGCTGCGGCGTGACGTAATGAACAGAACCGTCCTCGAGTGCCGCAACGGCGTTCGAGGTGCTGACGACCTGGTAACGTACCTTGTCGATCTTGGCGTTGTGAAGTCCGCTGCCGACCGTTTCAAAGTAGGTATTCGCCTTGAAGTAAACGACGTTGTCGCTGTAGAATTCGCTGCCGGTGGGCGTATCGCTGTGCGCACGGTTTGTGACCTTGTAGGCACCTGCGCCCATGGGGAGCTTGATGTTACGGGCGGACTGGATGATCTTCGTCATGAAGTCGAAGGTACCGAATTCCACGCCGAACTTGTTGTTTTCGATGTCAACACCGACCTTGCTTCCTTCGCCGTAATAGTGTTGCGGCGCGACGGAGAAGGCAAAGTTCCAGATTGCTTTCGGGTCAACGCCGTTAATGGTGGTCTCAAGAACGTCGTATTCGTTTGCGTTCTTTACGGTACCGTCGGCATTATGCTCGGATGCGATCTTGTAGTCGGTTCCGTTCACGTTGACCGTCGTGCCCTTGCGGTCACTGTGACCGAGAGAGACGATGCCGCTGATGTTTTCCACGGCAAGCTTGCCGTCTTCCTTCATATTGGCGTGAAGGATTACTTCCTTTGCCTTAGCGGCAAACTCGGTGAGAAGGGTGTTGGCGGTTGCCCAGTAAGAGAGGATCACGTTAAGATTGCGCGAAATCTGATCGTTGTATACGTAATCGATTGCGGCTTCCTTCGATGCACCTACGGCGTCGTTATAAAGCTTGGTCACGCTTTCGATCTTGGATTTGTCTGCCTTGCCGTCTGCGCCCTCAGCCCATTTGATCTCAACGTAGCCCTCGGTATACATGAAGCAGAGGACGGGATCCTTAAATTCCTCGCGCTCCTTGTAGGGCGTCTCGGTGTAGGATTCCTGTGCGGCGTTGTAGTCGCTCTCAAGCTCCTTTTTGAACTCTGCGAGCGCGTGCTCGTAGTCTGCGAGGAGCATCTGACGCCAGTGATCGGCGGTGTACTCGTTGGGGTCGTTCGTGATGGCAGCCTTGTAGCCCGAGCTTACGTTCGAGGCGAGGATCGCCGCCTTCATTTTTTCGTAATTCGCGTTGTAAACACCGCTCTGCGAGGTTGCGCCCGCACTGCGGAAGAGGTTGATCAGCTCGTTCATGCGTGCCTGACCCATTTTGAGAGAGGTCGATGCGATCTGGTCGTCGGTGTCCGAGGAATCGCCGGCACCTTCCTGTTGGGTTCTGTAGGCAAGAAGCCCCTTGATGTCGGTGGAGTAAAGGGTAGCCGAGCCGGTGTAGACGGGATCGAGGTAGACGTAGAGGTTAAAAAGCACGTCCTCGATCGTCAGGGGGTGACCGTCCGAATAGAGAATGCCGTTCTTCAGAACGAAGGTGTAAACGGTCTCGTCGAGGTCCTTGTTATATACCTGCTGGAAGTCCTTGACGACGACGGCTTCGTTTTCACCGCAGGCGGGAACAACGTCGCCGTTCGCATCAAGCTTTGACGTAAGCATGCCGATCTGCGTCATTGCAACGATGGTGCCGTCGGTTGCCGAGGTGGAGAAGAAGGGGTTAAACAGACCGTCGAGGTTCTGCGTCATGATGACAAAGGTGTCCGCCTTCTGTCCGGAGCAGCTCGCAAGCGTGCCGCACATGCCGAAGCAGGTTGCGATCGCGAGGAGCAGGGAAACGATTTTCTTTTTCATAGTAGATCTCCTTATTTTTTATCTAAATTTAAATAAATAAACAAGTTTTGGTCGGCAGTATGCCGCGATCAGTTGGCAATATGCGCAATGACGGTATTGCCGCTGATCTCGATGGTTACCTTGTCCGGACTTTCGCCGCTTGCAACACAGGTAATGCCCGAAAGGTCGGTGCTGCCGACGTTTCCCATGCCGAAGAGAAGACCGATCGAATAGTTTTCCTGCTTCTCGGGGAAGATGCAGCCCGAATTGATTCTGAGTGTGCTGTTTTTTACGGTAACGTTTCGCAGCGCTAAGTCGGCGGCAGAGCCTGCGAGCAGACCGTAGGCAACGCCGTTAAGACGCGAGCCGCGTTCGATCTCAAAGCTGATGTTGTCGAAGACAACGTCTGCGATCTCGGCTCCCTCGGCAAGCTGACCGAAGAGACCGGCGTACGTCTTTGCCTGGTTGGTCTGGCGTAGCGTAACGTTCTTGATCGTGTGCCCGTTGCCGACGATCTTGCCCGTATATTTGCCGTACATGAGCGAGGATTTCCAGGTGAGACCGGTGAAATCAAGGTCGTTCATCAGAATGAAGCTTGCCGAAACGCTTGCGTTTTCGATGAACTGCTCGGCGGTATAGATTTGGAACCATTCTCCTTCAATGAAGTCTACGTACAGCTTCATGTCGGTATCGCTTGCCGTTCCGGTCGCCTCGTCAAAGATACCGGTGTGCGTTAGACTGCCCACAATCGCTTCGCCGCCTACGCTTGCCGATACCTTATCAAAGGTCATGCCCGTAACCGTCGGAAAATCGTACATTTCCATTTTGCCGCTCGTTTCACTGTAGGCGGGAACTGTGATAGAGGTGCCGTAGCGCGGATCGATGACGTGCGTGCCGATCTCGGCGCCCGTGTCGCTTCTGTAGAAGGTAAAGGAAAATTCGGGAACCCATGCGGCGTAAAGCGTGAGGACAGGCTCACTTGCGGTGAAGGTGTCGCCCGAAAGCTTGTAGCGACCGTTTTCAAAGTCCCATTTGCCGCTGTAGGTATAGGCGGGTGCCTTCCCCGATACCTCGGCGATATTGCCGAGGTGGTCGAGGTGATTGCCGTTTTCGTCGAGAACAGGCGTTCTCTCGGTGTACCAGCCTGCGAGGAAGTAGCCGCTGTTGATCGCGTTGAAGCTGTTTCCGCTTCCCCGCACGCTATCCTCGGGAGCGATCAGAGCAAGCTGTTTGTTGCCGCTTGCATCGGTCGGAAGCGAGGAAAGGCTGTAGGTGTCCACGATGATTTCGGTATTGGTCGTGAACATGCCGCCGTTCGCATCGTATTTTACACTCACGGTATAGCCGTTCCTGTCATACTCGTCATATGGTGTCGTTACGCCGCAGGATGCAAGCATAAGCACTGCCGTCAGCATGAGCGAGATGCAGAGTAAGTGTCGTATGTGCTTTATCATTGTTCTTTCTTTTCTCCTTCCGACGCTTCGGAACCGTCGTTTTCGTCTTCTTCGGACGCTTTTTCTCCGGATTCTGCCGTGACTTCTTTCCTCGTTTCCATGTTCCGATCGGCTTTCTTCAGGAACAGGATGACAGCACCGGCAATAATGACGATTCCCTCGACGACTGCGAGTATAATGAGAAGCATCTTTGCATCGTATGCAGGTGCAGAGGGGGTAGGCTCGTCGGTCGGCTCGTCCACGGGAGTGTCGCTGAGCGCCTCGATACGTTTTTCGGCGGAGATGAGGAGCGAATAGTTGGTGACGAGCGCCTGCTGCTCCGGCGTTGCGATCTTATTGTACGCCT
>JAZLAP010000272.1:0-3535 GCA_045613265.1 Eubacteriales bacterium
CACCGCACTCCTCGCAGGCGGCGAGAATAGCGGGGAAGTTCTGACGGCCACGACCGAGCGGGCAGAACTCAAAGCCGTCGGAATCGCGAGAGCCGGAGCCGATCTCCTTGCCGTCGGTGCCGATCAGATCGTATACGGGACCGCCTGCAAGATTCTTGCAAACGAAGTCCTTCAGGTGTACGACCGGCATTTCTCCCTTGAACTCGCGGAGCTTCTCTTCGGGACGGATACCTGCGTAATGTACCCAGCAGGTGTCGATCTCGGGGAAGATGAGGTCGCGACCAACATCGTCAAAAATGTGATCGTGGAGATATTTTCCTTCAAAGGTGTTGAACTCAAAATCGTGGTTGTGGTAGCCGAGCTTCATGCCCTTTGCCTTGAGTGCTGCGCCGAGCTTCTTGAAGGTCTCGACCGATTCCTGCCACTTGTCGGTGTTGGCGAGGTCCTGGAACCACGGGATCACGCTGTATTTTACGCCGAAGCCGCGCAGAAATTCGATGCCTGCGTCCATATCCTCCTTGAAGAAATCGGCACCCTGATGCACCGAAACGCACTTAAGGTCGTAGCGGTCAAGGATCTCCTTGATCTCCTCCGAGGTTTTACCGTGGTAGCCTGCGAATTCCACGTAGTCGTAGCCCATGTCCTTTAAAGCCTTGAGCGTTCCCTCAAAATCCTCTGCAATCGTATTGCGCACACCGTAAAGCTGAATGCCAACATTGAATTTTTTCATATGTATACCCTTCCTTTTTTGCAAATGGAATAATCCTGCTATTACTCTATCACATTTGTCGCAAAAATGCAAGACATTTTTGTAATTATTCGAAAAAAAAGAAAATATTGCTCGATTATTTTGTAAAGACGGATATTTTTTTATGCTATGTTGACATTGGCTCGAGAGATACTTTACATTTTCCTGCGTGCGTGCTACAATATAAGCGTACATACATCAAAAACAAGGAGATCACTATGCGTAAGGGAAAACTGGTACTGCATACCCACTGGGACCGCGAATGGCGGTATCCTCTCTGGGAAAACAGGATGTATCTTTGCAACATGATGGACGAGCTGTTGCACATCCTTGACACCGACAAGGAGTATGTCTCGTTCGTGCTCGACGGGCAGACGGTCATTGTCGAGGATTACCTCGAGGTGCGTCCCGAAAATCGCGAAAAGGTGGAGCGATATATAAGAGAAGGGCGGATGGAGATCGGTCCCTGGTATACGCTTCCCGACCTGTATCCCGTATCGGGAGAGAGCCTTGTCCGAAATCTGCGGCGCGGTATGCATCTTGCCGAGCGCCTCGGTAAATGCACGAAGGTTGCTTATGAGAGCTTTGGATGGGGACAAACGGCACAGTTCCCGCAGATCTATAAGCAGTTCGGGCTTGACTTTTCGGTCGTTGCCAAAAACGTATCGCGCGACCGCGCGCCTGCCTGTGAATTTTACTGGGAAGCCCCCGACGGCTCGCGCATCCTTGCCACGCGACTCGGCGAGCATGCCCGTGCGAACTTTTTCATGAATGCGTATCTGAAGATCATGACGGGGCTTGACTACAATTCGGACGAATACGAATATTCCTGGGGCAAGCACGGCTTCGTTTACCACCGTGCCGACAAGAACGGCTACTGGAACGACTTTATGAAGCTGAACGACGACGAAGAGATCCACGCGGAATATATTAAGCCCGCCGTTGACGTTGCGCTCCGCGCGATGAAGGATAGTGTGGACAAAACGCTCGTTCCGCTTTTTGACGGTAGCGATTCGACAACCGCACAGCCGCGTATTACGGAGCTTGTCCGTAGGATGAACGAGCTTTACGACGACGTTGAATTTGAGCATGTTTCGCTTGCCGAGTATGCACGGCTTGCGAAGGAGACCTATACGAAAAAGGAGCTCGTTACAGTCAAGGGTGAGCTTCGCGACGGTCCGACCTACAAGTGCAGTGCCAATGCGCTTGCCACTCGTCCGCGTATCAAGCAGCTCAACAAGCGCGCCGAAAACGCGCTCTTCAAGATGGCAGAGCCGCTACGGTTCATGTCGGGCATCGACGAATCCGCCTTCTTTGACCTTGCGGAGAAATTCCTGCTTCTTTCGCATCCGCACGACAGCATCAACGGCGTGACGCAGGACAAAACGGTCGCCGATACCGAGAACAATCTCCGTCAGGCACTTGAGATCGCAGAGGTGCTGACCGACCGCGCCGCACAGAGCATTCTGCGTCGCATCGATATGTCGTCGATCCCCGCGGATGCAGTGGCAATCACGCTGTTCAATACGCTTCCCATTCCGCGTGCCGAATGCGTTCGCCTCTTTATTGATTTTCCGCAGACCGAGAACGTATGGGACTTCGATATTTTTGATGCCGCAGGCAACAAGCTTACAAAGCAGATCCTTGCACGAAGCGAGGTCAAGCTTCCCGTTTCCTCGCTTCATTCGCGCCCTTACCCCTTTTTCGTTGACCGCATTGAGTGCGAGGTGTCGGTTCCCGCGATTCCGGCTATGGGATACACCGTTCTGACCGTAAAGAAAAATCAGACCTTTAATCGCAAGGCACTGTTCTGGCAGGATATCCGCAAAGCGAACGGGCGCGAGATCGGTCGCGGCTGTGACACGCTTGAAAATGAATTCCTGACGGTCAAGGTACGCCCGAACGGCACGGTCGACGTCCTGCGCAAGTCGGACGGCAGGTGCTTTACGCGCCTCAATTACCTCGAGGATACGGGAGATGCGGGCGACTATTGGATCTACTATCCGCCGTACGAAAACAAGACCTTCTCCTCGATCGGCACCTCTGCCGATATCTTTATGAAGGAAAACGGTGAGGTTTCGGCAACGATCGGGGCACGCTTTACGATGACGCTTCCGACGCACGGTGACCTTAAGGCACGCGCAACCGAAACGGCAGAGGTTCCCGTTACCGTATATTATACGTTAAAGAAGGGCGAAAAGGCGGTATCGGTGCGCCTTGAGATCGAAAACACGGTCAAGGATCACCGTATGCGCGTTCTTTTTGATACGGGTGTCAATACCGACAGCGTTGAAAGCGCGGGACACTTCGGGCGCGACGTTCGCCCTGTCGCCAAGGACGGCGAATTTTATCCCGAAATGCAAACGCTCCCGATGGGCTACTACGTGAAGCGCGGTGACTTCTCGGTCGTACATAACGCCTTCTCGGAATACGAGGGACTGAACAACGACGAGGGCACGCTTGCCGTCAGCCTGATGCGTTGTGTAAAGAACGTGATCTGTACCGAATTCCGCAGTGCAGGCAATTTCCCGCATGAGGACGGTGGACAAAGCCTCGGTGCGCACGCCTACGAATATGCAATGCTCTTTGAGGACGGCGATATTTTCACCGCCGCCGAGCGTTTCAATGCGCCCGTCAAGGCGGTCGAGACCTCGAAGGGAGATGGACACGAGCTTCCGCTTACGAAGAGCTATCTTTCTGTCGAGAACGCCGTGTTCTCGGCGATCACGCGCGAAAGCGACGGAGAGGGGTATATCCTACGCGTTTTCAACCCCACGGACGAGGTCA
>JAZLAP010000273.1:0-22100 GCA_045613265.1 Eubacteriales bacterium
AGAGTGCCGTCGGGTGTTTTTCATGCTTTCACCGCTCGGAAAGCGGTATATACGGAAGATCCGGCTTTACGCCTGCATAGGCAGGACGAATGATCTTGCCCGCGTTCTGGATCTCCTCCATACGGTGTGCGCTCCAGCCCGCGATACGCGCGATCGCAAAGAGCGGTGTAAACAGCTCATACGGAAGTCCGAGCATTTTATAGACCATACCGGAGTAAAAGTCAACGTTCGGGCTGACTCCCTTATACATTTTACGCTTTTCAGCGATCAGATCGGGGGCAAGACTCGCCACCGTCTCGTAGAGCGCAAACTCCTCCTCCATGCCTTTCTCGATCGAGAGCTTCCGCGCATAATCGTGAAGGATATCAGCACGCGGATCCGAGATCGAGTATACGGCGTGTCCCATACCGTATATCAGTCCCGCCTTGTCGAACGCTTCCTTATTCAGAAGGCGAACGAGATGGTCACGGATCGCACCCGTGTCACGCACATCAATGCTCGCCTTCATGTCGTCAAACATCCGCATGACCTTGATATTCGCGCCGCCGTGCCGCGGCCCCTTGAGCGAGCCGAGAGCGGCAGAAACAGCAGAATAGGTATCGGTACCCGATGAGGTCACAACGTGTGTCGTAAAGGTCGAGTTATTGCCGCCGCCATGCTCGGCGTGCAGAACCAACGCAATGTCGAGAATCTTCGCCTCAAGCGGCGAAAATTCGCCATTTTCACGCAGGATATACAGTAAATTTTCGGCGGTATTCAGTTCGGGCTTCGGGAAATGGATAAACAGGCTTTGCCCATTATGATAATGCTGAAAGGATTGATATCCGTACACCGACAAAAGCGGGAACTGCGCGATCAGTGCAAGACTCTGTCGGAGCACGTTTTCGGTCGTTACCTCGTCGGGATTGTCGTCGTAGGCATAGAGCGCGAGCACACTGCGCGAAAGGATGTTCATCATATCCTTTCCGGGCGCCTTCAGAATCATATCGCGCACGAAGGACGGCGGAAGAGAGCGATGTTCGGAAAGATAACCCGAAAAGCGCGAAAGCTCCTCCTTGTTTGGAAGCTTGGAAAACAAAAGCAGATACACCGTTTCCTCAAAGCCGGGTCTGTCATCGGCAAGGAAGCCGCTTACAAGGTCGCGGACGTTGATACCGCGATAGGAGAGCTTTCCCTCGCAGGGTATCGCATTTCCGTGCTCATCGGTCGTTTTCGCAATAATGGAGGAAACCTCGGTCAGCCCTGCGAGAACACCCGTGCCGTCGAGGTCGCGGAGTCCGCGCTTGACGTTCATTTCGCGGTACATATTTCCTGTAATGGCATTGTTTCGATCCGAAAGAGCGGCAAGCTCCTTCACATATGGAGTAATTTCAGAAAAATCAGTCATTATTTCACCTCTTTTAATCAATGGAATCGTCGTCTGCATGCAAGGCGCACCTCACAGCATACGCACGGCGACGGAATTCGTCTCTGAACGCCGGTGCGGCATCGAGCATGACAAAGCGACTTGCCATACCGTCGGAAAGCGCAACCAACAGTATCTCGTCGGGGCAAAGATCGGGCAAAAAAGAAAAAGCTTTTTTAGGTTTTTCTTTATATCGCACGACACGGCACTCAGCAACCGAGGCAAGCGGCACACTGAGCATGATGCGGATTCTTTTTCCGTCGATACGGACGACCTCAAAAAGAGAATCCTCGGTCAAGCGGTAAGTATAGGAGTAATGAAAATAGCGGATATAGAAAAAGATCGCGAGGCTTGCCGCCACAGCAAAAAGGAGCTGCGATCCAAGACGGAAGATATCGGTCATACGAAAAACAAGCGCAACGACAGCAACCGTCAAGGATGTGACCACCGCAATCCTTTCATTTTTATGTGATACGGTAGGCGTATAACGAAATTCAAGCGGCATGCTTTTTTTCCTCCCCCGACAAAGAATAGGGGAAGAGCGGATATTCAACCTTCTGTCCGTTATTGCGAATCTCGTAGCTCTCGTAAAGCACAATACTGCCGAAGCAGTTTTCCTTCGTATACCCTTCCTCGGTACCGCGCAGATAAATATCCACACGCATCCAGATGGCACCCTCAAAATCCACGTCCTCGAAAATAAGCTTTGCGTAGCTATACATAAAGGCTTGTGCGGTGAACGCCTCATCGGTATTCATTTGGTAGCGGCGATATTCGCCGTCCTTATTGTCGGTCTCATACGAAACGAGAAGCGAGAAGTCGAACAGCGCGAGGGGATCCCCTTCGGGAAGCTCGGTTTTATAAAATTCGGCAACACGCGGCAGAGTACTGTCATTATAACGTATGCACGCTTGCAGCTCTCCGTGCGCGGGAACGCAAAGCATGTAGTCGGCAAAGAAGTTACCGTCACGCGGATCGTCGTACGGCGCCATCAGATCCTGCTTATAAACGGCGAAGCTGTCTACATCAGTAGAATAAGCAGCCTTCATTTTTTCGGTAAATGTAAACTGCTTCATTTCCGAGGGATAATGATCCAGAATAAAGATACGAACAAAAATCAACGCGATAAACGCGAATAGAAATATCCATAGCAGCGTTTTGAATGTAAATTTTTCAGATTTCATGATTTTCTCCGATAATTTGCTTATATGCCTATATTGTACAACACTTTTCCGTGTTTGTCAAATGAATTTTTAAAAAACTTTTCATTTTTTGAAAAAAATCTCTTGACAAATGACGAGATACATTGTATAATATCATGGACATTCGGAAAAAGGAGAAAAATCGTGAAGCTTGACCTCAGGAAAATGCTCGCGGGCGAAACGCATTCGCTCCCGATTTCTTTCACGCTGACTCCCCCGTCCGCAAACGATGCGATGAGTTCGCTTTACCGCGTAACCTTCCCTGCGCCTCTCGCAGTTTCGGGTGAGATCCTGAACAATGCGGGTTATATGCGCATGACACTTTCGCTCTCGCTTTCCTATATTGCCCCCTGCGCCCGTTGCCTTGCCGACGTTCACGGTGAATTTTCCTTCGACGTGGAACGAACCGTGGTGCCTGAGGGCATGCTTGCCAATATTTCCGAAGAAGAGGCTGACGATTACGCCATCGTGCGCAAGGGCTTCCTTGATATGGACGAAGAGCTTCTTGAGCTTCTGGAGCTGAATTTTCCGACAAAATTTCTCTGCTCGGACGATTGCAAGGGCTTCTGTCCCCGTTGCGGTAAGAATCTGAACGAAGGCGACTGCACCTGCAATCACAAGGAGATCGATCCGCGCCTCGAGCCGTTAAAGAAGCTTCTCCTTGAGCTGGAAGCCGAGGAAAAGGGCGAAAACAACTGAGTTTCTACTAAAAACAATATAAATAACGCGTAACGCGACAAAGGAGGACAAAAAGATGGCAGTACCGAAGAGAAAAACCTCTAAAGCACGCAGAGACAAGCGCCGTTCGAGCGTTTGGAAGCTCGACGCTCCGAGCATTGTAAAGTGCCCGAAGTGCGGCGAGTACGACCTTGCATACCGTGTTTGCAGCAACTGCGGCAACTACGACGGCAAGGAAATCCTCGACGTTAAGAAGGACTGATCCGACGAATACGTCAAAGAAGAAAGCCAAGATCATTCGATCTTGGCTTTCTTCTTTCGATTCAGAACACAAGCTGAACGAGAAGCATGTAGCAAATCGTTCCCGCTATGATGCTGAGAAGCGTATTTCGTTTCCAGATATAAAGCACACCGACGACGAGACAGGCAACGAGAGACGGAAGGAAGCCGTCGAGGCTCCGAGCATCAACGCCGCGGAGACAATATACGACGAGCATGCCCATCACCGCATACGGAAGTGTTCTGCCGAGCTTTGCAATGATATGCGGCGTTTTGCGATTACCGCGAAAAATAAGGAACGGCAAAAAGCGAAGAAGCGCCGTCACCAACGCGATCACGGCAACGATAAGCAGAGTACGTGTATCAGGCATTCTTCTTTTCCTCCTTCCGAACGCAAAGCAGAAAAGTGATAACAAGCATCGTCGGGATCAGAAAATCGTCGCCGCCGAACAGTAAAAGGCATGTGAGCGCCGACAAAACGCCGATCACGGCAGGAGCGTACTGCTTTGCCGTCAGCCATTGTTCAAGAAAGACCGTCAAAAACAGCGCCGTCAAGGCGAATTCGATACCCTCGCTGTTGAAGCGGACAAGCGTTCCGACAACTGCGCCCAGAACCGAACCGAAAACCCAGTAGGCATGGTCAAAAAGCGACACGAAAAAGCAATAGTCGATTTGCTCCTCCTCCGAAAGCCCGGGAAGGTCACGGCAGACGAGCGAATAGGTCTCGTCGGTCAAGGCGAATATCAGGTATGGCTTCCGCTTCCCTGCATCCCTGTACCTGTCGAGCATGGAAATACCGTAAAACAGATGCCTTGCATTCACCATCAGCGTGGTAAGCGCAACCGTGAGAAGCGAAGCGCCTCCGCCGAGAAAGCCGATCGCCACGTATTGCATCGAGCCGGCATAGATAAAAAAGCTCATCAAAAACGCAAGCAGGATCCCATGCCCGTTTGCGTGTAAAATAATGCCAAAGCCAAAGCCGAGGACAAGGTAGCCGGTCATGACGGGCACCGTGTCAATGAATGCCTGTTTCAGTGTTGTTTTCATATCGTCACCGCTAAGTCATTTATGTTAATTGATCATTTTTCGCGCCGTTTCGATAAACTCACGCATGGCGCAAGTACAATATCTGCCGCTTTTGTAGGCTACGTAGAGCGTCCTTCGGCAATGCTCGCCGTCAAGGCGGTAAAACGAAAGATTGCCGTGAATGCCGCCGTATTTAATCAGGGTATCCGTTACAAAGCATAGCCCCGTCCCCGATTCCGCAAGAGCATAGGATATATTGAGCTGATCGACATAGAACAAGGCATTCGGTGTAACGCCCGCACTATGAAAGATACGCATGGCTCTGTTATGCATATCGTTTCCGTTTTTCAAAAGCACAAAGCCTTCCTCACGAAAGCGTTCGATAGAAACAGGCGGCACCGACTCGATCCCATCACTTCCCGCGCGCAAAAGCTCGGGTGTAATCTGATAGGCTGTCAATTCCTTATTGATCGGAAGCTCGGACGGAACACACAAAAGTATCCGTTCCTCGATAAGCGGATAGCCCTGATAAAGCTCGGAAAGACCGTCAAAGCTATCAACAACAACATCGATCTCCTCGTTTTTCACCATCGTACCGAGGGCTTGTGAATTCGCCTCAACGAGATCGACCTCGACATTCGGATAGAGTGAGGAAAAGCAGGTAACGATTTTCGGCAAAACGTAGCTCGACAGATAATTCGTACCGCCAACGCTGATCCTTCCCGTTCTGAGCGAGTGGATATCGTTGATCTTGCGCTTGAAGTCGTTTTCGGTACGCAGAATCTCCTCGGATGCCGCAATGTATTCCCACCCGATCTCGGTTGGCAAAACCTTGCCCCCACGTCGTTCAAACAATGGCGCGCCCACCTCTTTTTCCACATTCTGTATTGCAACACTGAGAGAGGGCTGAGAGATGAACAGCTTTTGCGCCGCTCGTGTAATGCTCTGCTCCTTATATACGGTATAAACGTATTTGTATTTGCCGAACATGCTTCCACCTCTTATAGCTTTTATCTATGATAAATATATTTTAAAAGTATTTGACTATATTATAACCTTGCTTTATAATATAGTCAAGTCTTTTTTTGAGGAAAAACATGAAAACAATCAAATACGCAGCTTCTTTTTTTGGCATGTCGGCACTTGCCATGCTTTCGGCGCTGAATTATGCGATCTTCGTCTTTCCGAATCGCTTTGCACCATCGGGGCTTAACGGCATCTGTACCATGATACAGGATCTTACGGGGGTCAACATCGGGTATCTGTCCCTCCTCATGAACATACCGCTCATACTTTTGGCATTTTTTCATCTTAACCGCGATTTTGCCGTAAAAAACACGATATATGTTCTTTTGTTCGCCATGACGTCGATCCTACTGAAAAGGATCGACCTTTCGCCGTTGTATTTCCGATCTGACGATGGAAGCGGCATGGCGCTTGCGGCAATCGCCGCAGGTACGATCGACGGGATCCTCTACGTGTTTATGCTTTCCCTGAACGGTTCGAGCGGCGGCATTGACATCATTGCGGCAACGGTGAAAAAGAAGTGTCCCCATCTCGAACTCATGAACGTCATCTTCTGCATCAATATCCTGATCTCGTTTGGCTCCTATTTCGTTTACGGAATGCGCTGGGAGCCTGTTATATGTGCGATCCTCTACTGTTTTATCCGAAGCGCCGTGACCGGGCACATCCGCGCAAAACGGAAAAATGCCGTCAAATATGAGATCATCACCGCCGATTCTGACCTTTTGTGTGATAGGATTACAAAAACGCTCAAGCTAACGGCAACCGTCATGGAAGCCACGGGTGCATATTCACATGCCGAAAAAAGAATGGTGGTATGTGTTGTCAGCAAGCGTAATGCGCCGCACCTTGAAGCGATCGTGCGCACATTGCCTGCCGTCACCGTCTTCAAAAGCACAGTTGACAACGGCATAACGGGCATGGACGGCAAATAAAAAACAAACATAGCGAAGCTTCTTTCAGAAAGCTTCGCTATGCACTTTTTCGTTTTGTTTACACAAGATCGATCGCCCTTACCAGATCGCGCGGTAGAGTGCGGCGATCTCCTCACGGCGCGGCATGCGCGGATTGGTCACGGTGCAGGCATCGTGAATGGCGGCTTCTGTCATTTCGTCGATCTTTGCCATATACTCTCCCTCTGTCACCGAGCCGATCTCGGATACACGGAGCGGCATATTCATTTCCTTCATAAGGAACTGTATATAGCTGACGAGGGCGCGAATGGTCGTGATCTCGTTCAGGTTGTTCAGTCCGAGAATACGCGCAAAGTTGCAGTATTTGCGCACGCACTTTGCATAATGCTCGCGGCTGCGGCTGTTATGGTCGATCTCACTATTGTATTCGATAATGTGCGGAAGCAGGATCGCGTTGGCTCTGCCGTGCGGAATGTGGAACATGGCGCCGAGCTGATGTGCCATACCGTGGTTGAGTCCCAGCGATGCCGAATTGAAGGCAAGACCTGCGAGGCAGGAAGCAACATGCATCTTCTGGCGCGCGTGGGTATCGTTGTTATCAAGGTAGGAGCGAACGAGGAACTGTCCGCAGATCTCAACCGCTTTTTCGGCAAGAGCGCCCGAAAATTCGTTGTTATTCACGCTGACGTAGGCTTCGATCGCGTGTGTCAGAACATCCATTCCCGTATCGGCGGTGATGATTGCAGGTACGCTTTTGACGAGATCGGCATCGAGGATCGCGGTATCGGGGATCATATCGGGAGAAGCAAGCGGATACTTTTTGTTCCGTGCGGGATCGGATATGACCGAGAATGCCGTTACCTCGCTGCCTGTTCCGCTGGTGGTGGGGATGGCGATCAGCTTCGGACGATAACCGATCTCAACCTGCTCGGCAAACTTACGCACCGCCTTGGCAAGATCAATCGCCGATCCGCCGCCGACGGCGATTATGCATTCGGGATGCTCACGCAGGAGCGCGGCAACGCCGTCGATGACCTTCTCGACGGGGGGGTCGGGTACGATATCCTGAAAAACGGAATACACCGTTTTCGCCCTATCGAGGCGATCGGTTACAAGGTGCAAAAGCCCACTGCTCACCACAAAGGGATCGGCGTAGATCATCACCTTTTGATACTTGCTGTCGGCAAGATAGTCAAGCGATGCCGTACCGAAATATATTTTTGTTAATACCTCAAATTCCTTCATATTGCTCTCCGCGATATGCTTGTAGATTTTTTAACATACTTATTGTAACATACAAAAAACAAAAAATCAAGAGAAAACCGTCGTTTCCCTTGATTTTTTTATTATTTTTCCAAAAGCTCCGTATAAATACGCTCTGCCGTCTCTCCGATATAGCGGCTCTCGCTCTCGGAAACCGAAAGAAGGGGCTTTTTCTTCGGCAGTCCCCACACGTCAAAGAAGCGCGGCCCGATCCACTCGCGGTACGCCGTTTCGATAAACAGACCGCGAAGGATCGACAGAGCGGCTTTTTTCGGCTTCATGAAGATCAGCTTCATCGGGTGCTTGATCAAAAGAAAGATCGGGCGCGGATAGTGGTTTGTGATATTGGTAAAGGTGATACCGGGGTGAACGATGGCGAGGCGCGCCTCTGTTTCGTTTCGGAACAGCTCGTAAAGCGCAAACATCAGGTGACGTTTTGCGTTACCGTAGACCTTCGATGCCGCCCGCCTTCCTGAAAAATCGACATCGGCGGGATCGGTCCTTTCGTAGCGGTGCGCAATGCTGCCGACGGCAACGATGCGAGTGCCGTTCTCTCTTAGCTGCGGCATCAGCCTGCGGACCATATAATACGGAGATAGAAAGTTGATCTGGAACACGTTGTCGTAGCCCGTATCGCAGGTCATGCGAGGAATACTGTAGGCACCCGCATTCAGAATGAGTGCGTAGAGCTGTTTCGTTTGTAATTCCGAAGTCGCACGCTTTACCGATGCAAAATCGGAAAGATCGACCGTAATATGCGCGATCGCGGCATGGGGGTACAAAAGGCGAAGGTCATCCGCGAGTGCGTGCGAGCGGCAGGCGTTGCGGTCAAGCAGTAAAAGCGATGCGCCGAGCGAGAGAAGATGTCGGCAAAGCTCGCGTCCGATGCCACCCGTTGCTCCACTGACGGCAACCGTTTTTCCCGCAAGCGATGCCGTGTTTTTCTTTATCCATTTTTCGTAGCTCATAGATCAAAGTGTGTCAAACTCGGTGCGGATCGCATCATTCATGTGCGCCTTTTCGGCAAAGATGCGCGTTTTGTCCTCGATCTCCTTGAACGCCTCATAATAACGAAGTCCGAACGCATGAAGCGACTTTGCATTAAAATGAAGGTTATCGGGATTAGCAGTAAGTCCCTCGGCAGATACGTAAGCGGTGCGCGGTGTCGCAGTCGCAAAGCACTTAAGGCTTTCGTTGATATGGAGGTAGTTCACGAGTTGCGGGCTTTCCTTTCGGTCGCTCAGGAAATCGCCAAGCCCGCCAACAATGAGCGGTATGTTCTCGGCGCAGATCTCGCGGCGCAACGCCGTCATGATCGCAGTCAGCTTTTCAAGATAGAGGGGGTACAGGTGATCGTGGCAATCGCCTTCGCCCTGATGCCAAAGGATGCCGACGAGGTGCGAGGTACGCATGGCGAGCCGTGTCATATAGACTGCATGGTCAAAAAGCAGACTTCCCTCCTGCCACTGGTCAAGGCAGGTGCCACCGTCGGCGCAAGGAATGATACCGACCTCTACGCCGTCATGGTCGTTTGCATAGGCACGGACAAAGCTTTCCGAGAGGTTTACCCCCGCAAAGGGTCTGTCGTTATTCACGGGACGGTACATCGGCTGCCATCTGCCGTTACGCAGGACCTTCAAGCGTCCGTCGCCGTTGTCGATAGGCTCGACTTCCTCGTAAAAGCCGCGTCCTGCCATGTTTGATTGACCGATCAAAAGAAACGAATGTATCATGGTCTGCTCCCTCCGTGATATTGATCAACAATTGAAAGCGCCTGCAGTGATGCCATTGAAGCCTGCAGCTTTTATTAAAACGAAAAAGCCGAACCGTTAAGGCTCGGCTTTCATGATTCCTGGTGGAGACAACTGGGCTCGAACCAGTGACCCCTTGCATGTCAAGCAAGTACTCTAGCCAACTGAGCTATGCCTCCGAACAGGCATTATTATACAACATTATTTTGTATTTGTCAATACCTTTTCGGGAAAAAGATAAAAGATTTCTTTTAATTTTCGCATATATTACGATAAAGCTCACCGCAGTAGCCGCATTGCTTGCAATATGCCGTCGTGCCATGGTTTTCGGCACGGAGACATTCGGTTTTTCTTTGCCAGTACTCCTTCGGTATTTTAAAATTCTGTAACACACCCACTCCTTCGATATCTCCAAAACCCGGCTCGGTCAACGAGGTCAGGTCGCCATCCCATTCCCCCTTCGCGTAAGCGCGGATGAGGATGGCGGGAAAGGGGTGTATTCTCGTTGCAAGCTTTATGCCGTCAACGAGTCCTTCGTAGGACGAAATATCCTCGGGTCTGACGAGGTTACCCGCAAGAAGCAGATATCGGTTTTGCGGATCGGATATCCGCTTGCGGCAAACGTATGGCGCGAAGGATGAAGCTCCGCCTTGCGCAATCAGACCTTTACTGTGCGCGATCATATTATCGTGGAAGGTATGATAGGCACAGTTCGGAATACAACCGCTGTTCGCCAAAAGGTAGAGATGCTTGCCATTCTCACGGCACCACGTATATTCCCGCTTTATTTCATCAATACAGTAATTATAATCCCTTTTCAGATAAAACGAATCGAAAATATCCGCACATTGCTGCATGCCGCCGATGCCGTCGATCCACATATTGACCGACGCACGCAGATCAAGCATCGGGAAGCGATCTTTTATAACGTAGGCAATGAAGGGAGATGCCGTCGTAACTGCATCGAGCCCAAAGGCTTCACAGCAATGTCCTACCAACGCGGACACCTCATCGGCAAGAGCAGCGGAGACTGCGCCTTCGGCGTAGCAATTGCCGTTCAGCAACAGATTCAGACGTATGCCCCTCTCCGCAAATTTCAAAAGATCGCTCTCCATCACGGAGTGGTCGCATCGGGGAGCAACGAGCGCAGTCGCCCTCCCCGATGCAAAATGACCGAAGCCGAAATAGACCTCACCGATCCGATCGAGATACGGAAAGATACTATCGAAGAAGGATAGGTTAGGAGCGCAAGGATAGCCGACCGACAGCTTCAAGGGCGACTTATTCTTCATTGTCTTGTGCACCCACGATTTGCGCTCCCTCGATGCTTTTCTTGTATTTCTCTCGCCACTCGTCGGTGATTACCCACGGCTTTTGCCCCTTTTCGCGGAAGGGATTGTGGAATTTTCGCGTTAAAACACCGCGCTGTTCGAGGTGGGCGTAGCATTCGCGGAAGCATCCGCGTGCGCCCTCGATAGGCGGATTGTTGCCGTCCGCAGACTGGTAGCCCGTCCAGTTAATATTGCCTGTGGCATAGCCGTGATAGCTTTCATTCAGCTTGTCCGGATCCACGCCGTCGGGAAGAAAGGGATTGTAGTGTCTGTCCGCCCCCATGTAAGCGGTCGAGCATTTGATGACGTCAAGCTTGCCCCATTCGATCTTGTGTCCTGCGACCGTGATGGACTCGGTTTCGGTCATCGAGATCGCCTTGCCCGTGCAAGCCTTTGCGCAACGCATACAACGGTCGCAAAGCTTGCCTTCAAAGATCGGATCGGGTTCAAGCGGTGCATCGGTCAGAATGACGAATAAGCGCTGGAAGGGACCGAATTCGGGGGTAAGGAAGGCTTTGGAGTAGCCAAATTCGCCAAGTCCCGCCGCGTAAGCAGCAATACGGGGATCGACGAGAACGTCGGGGCACGGCAAGCCCTCACGGACGGGAATGCTGTACGTCGGATCGAGCTTTTGCGTTGCAAACTTAACGGCATTTCCCATATAAAGATTCGGAACGGGTGCCGCTTCCCAGCCAAAGTCCTCGATGTAGCAGCAGAGGAATCTCATAATGTGAGGCGAGACGTGACGGTTGATGTTACCGTAACCCATTCCCGCATAGGAAGCCCAGTAGGTGCCCTCCTCGATGCCGCGGAAATAGCCTCTCGGAATACGGAGACCGAGAACGATACAGCTTTTTGCCTTGGGAAATATGTAACGGGGATCGAACTGCTTCGGCGCGCCCTCAAAACGATCCATGGAAGCAATGCCGCAAAGATCTGCGCCGAGCGCCCTTGCCTGCTCCTTGACCATTTGCGCAGTGAGTGTTGCCTTTTCTGTCATAAAAATCTCCTTTTCATATTGACTTTTTAGCACACATCGGTTAAAATAAAACCGATACTATCGATATTTTAGCATGATTGCTGCCAACGGACAATAGACAATTCAACATATTTGCTCGCTTTTTCGAGCATTTTTTCGGAGTGCTTTTATGAGGTATCTTACGGTCAAGGATTTTTTGAATGAGGACATTAACATTGATGACATTCGCGTACTGCCGATCAAAGAACGCGTGAAAATGAGGGCTTCGTTCAAAAAGCGCGCATTTAGCGTCATATTTCTCTATCTCGCCGGACAACGCCGGTACACGCCGAACGAAGGCGATTCCTTTCTCCTGAATCCCGGAGACATTCTGTACGTACCCGAGGGGTCAACGTACAGCTTCTGTATTTTAGAGGGCGATCCTTTTGACTATGCGATCGCTATCAACTTTTCATTAAAAGACAGATCGGGAGAGCCTGTATGCATCGGCAGATCGCCGTCGGTGATCGCGTGCGACGCGCATCAGCATTACGAAACGCTGTTTCTACGCGCACTCAATACCGATGCAGGCGCAAAATCGCGCGCACTTCTGTTAAAATCCGATATTTATCGGCTTTTTTATGAAATCTTCACGGAGAAGCTCCATAAGGAATACGCGGATCTGCCGTGGAAGGCGATCCTCCCTGCCATAGACAGGATCGAATCCCGTCCCGCCGACGACACATCCATTCCCGAGCTTGCCCGTCTTTCCGGCGTGTGTGAAACCAAGCTGCGAAAGCTTTTTCTGCAATACACGGACGGGCTTTCCCCCATACAGTATCGTAACAAGCTACGGATGGAGCAGGCGATGCGCTCGCTGAAAACCGAGGAAATGACGGTTGAACAAGCCGCCCGTGATGCAGGCTTCAAGGATATGGCACATTTTTACCGACTGTATAAAAAGGAACGGCAAAAATAAAAAGCATCCCCGAGAGATGTGAACATGCTCTCGGGGATGGGCTTTTCATTCCTTTTCCTCATACAATGTAACCGTAATACAGTCATTTGCAAGAAGGTCGGAGAGGAGGATACCGTTTTCCATAATGTCGGCACCACTGCGCAGCTCGCCGCCAAAGCGGTAAGCGGTGCTTGCGGACAGAACGGGATACAGGATCAGCTCCTTTGCGTGCACGACACGGTTGAAGAGCTTGATAACGCAGGTAGAAAGCGCGGTATCGGCGTATTCGATCGCGAGGATCGCATCGGTATCCACGAGGATGCGCGCCGTTGCCGTGCGGTAAAAGTCACGCTCTCTTTTATACTCCGCAATTACCTCTGCCCAACGCACCTTATAATGCGCGGGAAAATCGCTGATCTTACACGTGAAGCCAAGTGGACCACCCTTCATAAATTCTTCGGAGAAGGCATCCCTGATGCCAATCAGAAAGTCCCATGTCGCATTGTTGCAATGGATCATTCTGCCTTGATTTTTCTTGCCGTAAACCATAAAGTCTTCGCAATATTTCTGAACGTTCCAACGTTCAATGAGCGAGGTCGGCATGCGCTTCAAGGTATCCTTGATGATACGGATGCCGTCGTACGGTCCCTGATTATCGGTAAACCAGAAGCCGTCGAACATCGTTGCCTGCATAAGATCCATCCGAAAGCCGCCGCCCGCACAATTCGTGATATAAAGGTGAGGATATTTTTTTCGCAGGCTTTCAATAAAGATCCTCTGCCCCTGCATGTATCGATAAAATGCGCCACCCGACGGATCGCGCGGGATCGTATCATTGAAATCGAACTTCAGCCAGCCGATATGATATTTTTCGATCTGTTTACCGATCGCCGACAGGATAAAGGCACGGGCATCGGGGTTCGCAAAGTCCAGGAATCTCCCGTCAATATAATATTCGGGATGTGCCTTCATAGCGTTACTCTCTTTTGCGGAACGCGCCGGCTCGAACCAAAGCCCGAAGACCATACCGCGATCGCGGACGTGCTGCGACAGCTCCGCAAGCCTTCCCTTCGGCCCTGTAACGGTATTTTCCTCCCAATCGCCAACGCTCTGAAACCATGCGTCACCCTTGCCGAACCAGCCTGCATCGATCATAAAAGCTTCAACGCCCATATCGGCAGCGGCATCTGCTTCGCGGATCATTTCGTCAATGTCGACGTTGTCAAAGCAAGCAAGCCATGAGTTATAAAGAATCGGAAGTGTTTTGCGCGGATAGAGACGGTTGAAAACGGTATGAAGCTTATAGGCATCAAGGTCTCGCTTATTCTCCGCAGCGAAAAAGATCACCGTGGGAAGATCGATCCTCTCGCCGGGCTCCACACGAAGCGAAAGTGCCGTATCGTCAAAACCGGTTTCAACGATCACGCGCTCACGGTCGTTCTCGGGAAATTTTCTTACGGTCATTTTCCACTGCGCGTTGGGCAGAAGATGAAAAACGGTGTTTTTTTCGGTGTAACGGTTACAAAGACCGAGCATCGGCGTTGCGCCATCGCAGGTGCGGATGCCCTGTGCCGATGCGGTGATCTCGGTAACGAGTCTTTGCCACGCGCCGTCGCTCTCGTGTTGCCACGCACTATACTGCGTATAAACGTCGTAATCGTTTCCGTCCATACAGAAGCGGCTCATCAGACGACGAAGCTCCATCGGATGCTCCGAGCGGTTTTCGAAAAAGTCGCGGCGTATGACCACGTTGTTCTCCTCGTAGGTAAATTCAGAGTGCAGCAGGAAACCGTCACCCGCGTGCAAAAATACCGTTTTTTCGTCGGCATCGGTGCGCGTATACTCTGCACTGCCGTCAACGATGCCAAAGCTTCCGCACGCAGAAAAAAGACCGGATACGCCGCGTACCCAACCGAGATCGAGATAGGATTCAATACGCATGTTATCACCTCATATGTAAAATTTAAAAGGCAAAGAAAACGGTAGAGAGAAATGCCCCCGCCACGGAAACCCACTCCTTCGCGGACAGGCGTTCGCGGAATACGAACGCAGACACCAAAGCAGAAAGGACGATCACGCCGCCCGAAACGAGAGGAAACTGCACCGATGCGGGTACCTTCTCTGCCGCGAGAAGGTGCAGGTAGTTGCCCGTATATGCCGATGCACCCATCAAAAGCATGATCAGAACAGGGATGGGGCGCAGGGAGTTTTTCACCGCAGAAGAAACATTCTGCCTGTCTTTAAGCAGGCATATCGGCAAAAACAAGAGTGAAAGCAATACGGTCAATCCGCAGGAAAGCACGGTGAAGCTGATCTCGTCTACCGCACCGACCGCAATCTGGTGTTGCTTGGCGATGACGCCGGTCATACCGTTAATAAAGAAGATCAAAAGACAGCTTACAAAGAACAGTGTTTTGGTTTTTTTATCGTTTTTTTCGCGTTGCGCCGGCTTTTGCCATACTGCCTGCAGAACAATAAACACGGTGAGAAAAACACTGCCGACCGCCTTCCCCCATGAGATCGCTTCATGAAGCCACAGCACTCCGTAGAAGAACGGAACGAGCATCCCGCCGAGCATCATAAACATACTGTAGATTGCAAGACTGCCAAGCGAAAGCACCTTAATGCCGATCAGATAATACGGAAGCATGATCGCGGCAAACAGGATCGCCCAGAAAAGAGAAACACGTGAGATCTCCACACGGAAGCCGCCGATCGTGAGATAAAGAAGCACACCGCAGGCAGCGGAAACTGCAATCATCACGAGCGAGGTCGCAACCGTCTGCGAAACCTGTGTCTCATAAAGCTTTGCAAAGGCAAACTGCGCGGCAAAGCAGCCAACAGCCAATAAAATAAAAATATAGTTAGTCATACGTTACCCCGTCACGGATATTTTGCGCACGAGCGCCGCGCGTGTCGGGCATCCGTCTTTATCGGGATAGGTGAGATCGTTATAAAGAACAAGAATGCTACCGTCGGACAACGGCTCGTAAAAGGCATTACAGTAGCTATCGGGACTCCCGTATTTACTGTCGTAGTCGCTGCACCCCGCGCGGCGTTCTTCGGCTATAGCGGACGTGCACCCCCGGACGGCCGTAGATCAAGACGAGAACGTCGTTTTTCATCGCAACGATATGCGGCGTGACGCTGGAATCGGTAACAATTCGCGGCGTACACCACGTGTATCCGCCGTCACGCGAAATGCAGAGAGCGGTTCCCGTTTCGTGCGGATCGATGCGCGGATCGCTACTGACATCCATGCGCAATACACGCCCCAATACTTGAAGGCAGGCGTTACGGTAGGCGCATGTACGAGAATAGGCTCACCAACCGTCAGCTTCATACACCCGCCACGAGTCCTTCAAGATACGAAAGCCCGACGAGATTATGCCTTGCAAAGCTTTCGAGAAGGGCTTCGTCGTGATAGTGACAATGCGTTTCCAGTGTCAATGCACCGTCATACCCGACTGCAGCAAACGCCGTCATCACGCGATCCCACGGTATATCGCCGTTTTCGGGCGACAGGTGCGAATCGTGGCACTTGAAATTGTTGTGAATATGCGTACATTTGATACGTTCGCCGAGATAGGCGATCGCCTTTGCCTGATCAAAATTCATCAGATTGGCATGTCCCGTATCCCAACAGATACCGACGCGATCCGAGGCGCATTCATCCACCAGAACGGCAAGCTCGTCATAACTGTGCGAATAGAACGGCATCACGGGAACGATCCCATCGAAAACAGGAAGGTTTTCAACGGCAATGCCCGTATCGTACCGTTCGGCAAGCGTCAGATATTCCTCGATTTTTCTTTTGTTATCCTCGCGCGAGCGCAAATTATAAAGTCCTGACGTGAACGAGGTGCGCGGATGCAGGGCACACCATTTGGCGCCGAGTTTTCCCGAAGCAACGATCGCCTCACGGATCGCAAATTCACACTCCTCGGTGCAAATTTCCGAGGAAAGACAAAGGTCGTAATAATATGGGTGTGTCTGGACACAGGAGAGGCTGTTTTTCTGCAATACCGAAAGAATATCTTCGGTCGCCTTATCCCACTCCGTTTTGGTTTTGTTCATGAACGGATAAAAATTGACGGAGATATACCGAAATCCCACGTGGGAAGCGATTGCGCATTTGGTTTCAAAAAGCTCGTCGTAACCGATCTGTATTGCCTTTTTCATAAAGTTCTCCTTTTTGTATTATCAACGTTCACCCGTATTATACTACATTCTCTTCTTCGTGTATAGTATTTTTAGGCCAAAAATGAGGATTTTCTTCCCGAAAATGAAAAAATATTGACATTTTTATAAAAACGTATTATAATATGAGCATGGATTATATATTTGACAAACAAAAAATCGAGTCTCTCCTATCGGATTTTTACGTTAGCACGGGCATTGCCGTCACGCTTTACGATGCATCAATGAAGGTAGTCACCAAATCTCCCGTGTTTTCGGATTATTGCGCCTGTATCCGCAGGTCACACGCATGCGTACTGAACTGTGACACCTCCGACTTATTGCATATGAAGGAAGCAAAAGAAACGGGAAAAACCGTCTTTTACGTCTGTCACGCGGGACTGCGCGAGACCATTACGCCGCTCTGCTATGACGGTACGCTGATCGCATTCATTCAGACGGGACAATTCCGAGACGCGGGAGACACTTGCTTTACCGAGCATGCAATCGCAAGGATTGCCGAGCATTACGGTACCTCCGCGGACCGACTTTCCGCACTTTATAAGCAAACCCCGACCATATCACAGGAAAAGCGGCGTGCGCATCTGAATATCGTGGATAGTCTCATCAAATCCTTCTGGCTTGACGGTCTGATCACCAAGAACCGCAGTATGGTATCCGTCAGGATCACGCAGTATATCGAGGATCATCTGTCGGATAGGATCTCTCTACCCACGCTCTGTGAGCATTTCTTTTTATCAAAGAACGCACTCTACCGCCTTTTCCGCAAGGAATTCGGGGCGACGGTGAACGAATATATTTTGAAGAAGCGGCTGTCACGCGCAGAGGACCTTTTAAAAAACGAACCGTCGCTCGGCGTTTCGGATGTTGCCGCCGTCTGCGGCTTTTCCGACTACAATTATTTCATCCGTACATTCAAAAAACAATACGGTGTTACCCCATTAAAATTTCGAAAATCGTTATAATACGCAAAATGGCAACCGAAGGACGAATCCCTCGGTTGCCATTTTGATATAGAATCAACACTCTGAAAGTTCTGCCTCAATTTTTCTTACGACAAGAAGCTTTTCTATCAGATTGCGATCGTTATAGAAGTAGTGGTTCGACGCCTCATAGCCAACAAACGGAGAGGCTTCCCACAAGCGAATGTTATGCTCCGCGACCTCGCGCTCCTCGGAAAGCGTTTTGAGCAATGTGTCGCGATTGGCGGCGACATCGCGTTTATCGTGTGCAAAACGCGTATGCAGAAGATCAGCCTTGTAATGCACGTATGCCGTCTCCGCATAGATACGAAGCTCGCGAACGAGCGGTGTTTCGGCAACGCTCTCCAGTATGCGAAGCCCCTCCTCCCATTCGGGAAGCAGCTTTTCATACTGCGAAATATAGATCTCATACGGATACGGATCGATCCATCTTTCGTAATCGTCAAAAGCATAGCAGACCATTGTGGATGCATTTCCGGACGGGGAGAGCGACCACGGATTAGAGGCGCCGAGCGTTTTCGGGCCGTCATAAACCGGACGAACGCTATAGGGGTATTCCGAAAGTCCCGCCGAAAAATGTGATACGGCATCATGGACACGCGAAGCATCGCTTCCGTAATGACGCCTATACCATGCGTCAAGCGAAAATTCCTTGGGTGCTTCTGCAAATTCACGAACAAGATCAAGCATCAGAGACGGATATCCGCCGAGCGTCCACGTCAGCATATAGTTATGGACATCCACCTCGTCAAGCGCCGAAATATGCCGATAAACAAGGTCAAATACGGGAAGGTAGGGCGTTGACGCGCATTCCCAGCTGTTGTTGACCTGAATTTTGGCACAGGTAACGCCACCGCGTTTTTTCGATTCACGGAAAGAGAGCTTGGCAAGCGGGCTGGGGCCGTAATTCGGGAGCGAATAGTCAACGACCTCGCTTTGCACGCCGCCAATCAGCGTTTTTCTTCCATACTCACTGGTAACGACGGTGATAATATCGGGATCGAGAAGCGATATACCGTGCGCGGTCTGGGCTTCCGTCCAACCCATGTGCGCCGACCATCCCCACAGGAATGCCAGAAGACGTGCGCCGGTGTTTGCATCGCGCACCGCCTTCATAATCACGTTATTCACGGCGGCGGCAGAGACCTCTGCGGAAATATTGCGACATACCTCGCAGTTACAGCTCTCCTTTGCCATCGAATTACAATGCGTTGCGTTTTCGCTCATCGTGATGGTGATAAAGCCGCCAAGCCCGGGAACGGCGGTCAAAAGATCCTTAACGGCGGTATAAAGGTAATCGCGTACCTCTTGCCGCTCGAAGCAAAGAGAGGCGAGCCCGTCGGCGCGGCGACCTGCCAGATATTCGTTTCTGCCGAGCTTTTCCTCCGGAAGTGCGCGCGGCTCGTTCAGATACAGGTAGACTTTAATGCCATAGCGAGCGGCACGCTCAACGAGGATCGCAAGGTTTTTTCGACGCAACTCGTAGAGATCCGACTGTGTGGGATCATAGGGATACGGCGAAAGCGCGGCAAGCACGCCGTGCAACCACACGCCGTTGATACCGTTCTCTTGATACAGACGAAACAGGCTGTCGGGAAAATAACTCTCGCTATCCTCGACGAAGGCATCACCGCACAAGGAAAGATAACCGTGGATCAGGCGGATGCCGTTCGTCTCAACGATCGGAAGCGGCGTGCCGTCCATACCATCAAAGAAGGAGAAGGGACGCGCATCATACGCAAGGCGAGACTCAATCTCTTTTGCGATACGCACGGTTTCTTCCTTTTCTTCATCCGTGAGCGGCTCATAGGTGATCTCGGGACAAAGCGGCTTGAAAAAGCCGAGCTTAACAAACAGAAAGTCTTCGTTTCGCAGAATAAAATCAAGACGATGCTCATCATAATCGAGAAGTGTCATCAGCTGCGAATACGGGAGCAGATACCAGTTATTACGGATGATTGTAATAAAACCCCGCGTCTCCCAACGTGCGTCATACTCAACGCGCGAAAGACCAAGCCTTTTTGCCTCGTCCTCGACCGTTTTTACGTCACACGACAGCACGCGTGCGATACGCTCATTGGCGATGTAACCATAGTTACGGAAAATGACGGTCTGGAAGGGTTTCGGAAATACCGCAACCTCCAGCGGAACCTTTTTTACCTCGGGTAACATAAAAATCCTCCGTTAAGCAATGATAGTTTCAAGATGACGGAGCGCAAGCGTTGCCATTTTTTCTCCAAGCTCAGGATTCGCCTCACGCGCACTTTCGGTAAACCAGTGGCGCTTGTCGTCGATCCTGTCGAGTGCGACGCAATCGGGATAAAGTGCCATCAGAAGCGAGCTCTCATACTTTCCTGCGTGATCGTAGCCGGTCGCGTTCTGCACCTCAGTGCTCATCGTGGGCACGACCTTGATCCAGGAAAACGGATCGTCGGCACCGTTCAGGCTCTCGTAATAATCCGAATAACTCTCGCTTCCCCACCAGCCCTGTCCGAGCGTTTCCTCAAGATAGGTCATCGTGGCGCGCTTCGCCGCCATACGGTAACAGAGGGTCATCGGCATTTCGTTCTCCTGTTCGAACTGGTGATGGATCAGAACGTAAATGTTGCGATGTCCCGCATAAAGCAGACTGCGGAAGATATGATAAACGTACGCCTCGAAGGCAGGCTCGGGAATATGCACCGTGCCACTCGTCTTATCGCCTACGGCATAGCTCGCAGGGCTATAAGACACCGTCGGCGCGATCAGGATCTCCTTCTTCTCGGACAGGCGACGGAGAAGCCCCTCAGCGATCAACGTATCGCAGCCATACGAGCAATGCGGGCCGTGGTATTCCACCGTTCCGCCAACGAAAACGAGCGGGATACGGTTTTCCTGCACGTGTGCGATCTCCCTCGGAAACACATGATCAAGTAACATCGTTTTCTCCTTAATATGCAAGAGTGGTATAGTATGCGAGATTGGTCTGGCGATTGTCAAGTCTGCCGTACTGCACGACGATCTTGCGGTCGCTTTCGAGCTTCATCGCATACTGCGTTTCAAGCGGAACCTCGAAGTTGCACATATCGGCAAGATTGTTCATGCGGAAGCAACGGACGCTTTTCGGTGCCACCGTCCACACGATACCGGTATGGCAGGGCTTGTCCGAAAAGTAAAGCGTTACCTTAATGGTGGCAGGCTTGTTTTCGTCGTTAACGACGATCACGCTTTCATGTCCCTTCAGCACACCTTCGCCCTCGGGCGGCAGCTCGCAATCGGGGATGATCCAATTTTTCTTTCCAACCGTCATGATTAAAACTCCAATTCGATGATTCCCTTTTTCAGGTAGTCAGTGTAGGTCTCGCAACCATCCTTTGTGATGGCAACGCCCTTCTCCCAACGGCAACCGAAGGTGGGGCCGGAGATAAAGGTGTCGATCTGGAAGGTCATACGCTCCTCAAGCGGATAGTGTGTCGAGGTCTCCATCCAGGGTGCCTCCACCTCGATCATGCCGGTGCCGTGGCAGGGACCGTATACATAATTCTTCTCATAGCCTGCATCCTTGTACATTTCGAGGAAGCGGCGCGCTACGTCGTCAGCGTATACGCCTGCGCGAAGCTGGCTTTCGGTCCACTCGTGCATCTTATGGCAGAATTCAACAAGCTCACGGCGCTCGCCGGTCAGCTTACCCATAACAACGGGAATACCGATCGAAGGAGAATAGCCGTCGATCTTTGCCGAGAGATTGAGCTGAACAATGTCGTTCTTGCCAATCTCGCGGTGACGCGAACGCGAAATTGCGTGACGGGTGCTTTCCTCGGAGAAGACGTACATCGGAAGTCCCTCGTACTCTGCACCGTTCTCGTAGATCACGCGCTGTGCCACACCGACCATCTCAAGCTCGGTCACACCGGGACGGAGCGTGCGGATAACCTCATCGGTTGCAAGCTCGATGATACGGAAGCCCTCGCGGATACAGGCAAGCTCGTTGTCGCTCTTATGCTTACGAAGATCAACCATGATATCGTTGCATTTCACGATCTCAGCCTTCGGATATGCGTCACGAAGTCCTTCGTAGATCGGAAGCGTACACTCCACATAGCTACCGAGGCCGATACGGATGTTTTCACCGGTAACACCGATGGCA
>JAZLAP010000274.1:0-4699 GCA_045613265.1 Eubacteriales bacterium
CGTTCCTGCGGATTACGATTATACCATCCATTCTAAGCGCAGCGAGAAGCTGCTCGTCATACATTTTTCGATCCTCGAGGACAGGGGCGCAAGCGGGATCGAGACCTTCACACCGCTAAACCCCGAGGCGTTCTGTGACCTCTTTAAACGAATGTATAAAGTCTTTTGCAAAAAAGGCGTGGGCTACGAATATAAGCTTGATGCGCTTTTCTCCCAAATACTCGAAAACATTGCGGTGCAGGAGTTTGCACGCCTGAATGGTATGAAGGCGTATTTTTCGGGGCTTCTCGATTACATTCACTCCAATTTTACAAATCCGCAGCTCACAGTGGAGTCCTTTGCCGAGCGGCTCAACGTCAGCACGGTATACCTTCGCCGCTTGTTTTGGGACAATACCGGCACAACCCCACTCCGTTATCTGAACGACCTCAGGATCAGACACGCCACCTCGCTTCTCGAATCCGGCTACTACACAGTAGCCGAAGTGGCGGAGAGGTCGGGCTTTTGCGACCCCAAATATTTTTCTACGTTGTATAAGGCACGCGTCGGCAGATCGCCGATCGACGTTCGGAAGGGAAAAAATGATGAAATATGATATTGAATTTTTGAAAAATCATCCCGTGTTCTGGTCGCGTCTTGGATTCTGTTACGATCCGCCGCTTATGAATGAGCGGGGCGAGCCGCTTGTTTTTACCGAAAATTTTGAGAAATACGTTTCGACGCACCGCGATTTCTACCGCGCAGGAGTAAAAATACATACATCGGTTCTGCATGCGGGCTGGGTTGGCGTTGACAAGTACGACTACACGCTGACCGACCGCGTGCTTCAGGCGGTGTTTTCGGCGGGCGACGACATTCTTTATATTCCGCGCATCAAGCTGAATGTGCCGGTCGATTGGTGCTACGAGAATCCCGAGGATGTGTTCGTCTACTACGGCGGTCCCGAAACGGCAGAGGAGATACGTGCCCTCGTCGGTACCGAGAAGCACGACTATCTCGGATACGAGTCGCCCTGCGGCTATTACCGTGCAGGCGATTACGTGGATACGCGCCCGAATGTCGGCGGCATGATCGCACGGCAGAGCCTTTCCTCCGAAAAGTGGGTAAAGGATGCAAATGTTGCCCTTGAAAAGCTGATTGAGCATATTGAGTCCTCGCCTTACGCCGACAGGATCATCGGCTACCATATCGCCTACGGCATTTCGGGCGAAACGGTCACGTGGGGGCGCATCAACCACCGCTTCGGTGATTACGGCATTGAAAATCGCCGCGCCTTTTATCGCTACGGAATCGAAAAGTACGGTACACCCGAGGCGCTTTCGCGCGCGTGGTGCCAAGAAAATTTGACAGAGGACAATCTGCGTCTTCCCACGCCGGACGAGAGGGCAGGTGACACCGATTCGGTCGCCGCGCTTCTGCGTATGCGCCCCGTTGACCGCATCGCAATTGATTACGATTTGTTTACGTCGGAAAGGAATGCCGACGCACTGCTTTCCTTTGCCCATACCGTTAAGGTGAACACGGGAAAGCTTGTCGGCGCATTTTACGGCTACGTTCTGTTTCTGGAAAACGCCGCTTATTCGGGACATCTGGCAATCGAAAGGCTTCTTGCTTCGCCCGACGTTGATTTCTTTTCATCCCCAAAGACCTATTCGCGCTGCGCCGCAGGCGAGCCGGGCGGCGAGATGTGTCCGGCGCAGTCGATCAACCGAAAGAAGCTTTTTCTTGAGGAGCTTGACAACCGCACCTACCTTGCGATCGAAAACGAGGATGACGTGAAGCAGGGCTGGGTTTCGGCGAACCCATCGGATTCGGTGACCGTCATGTGGCGCGAGCTTGCCAAAAACGTGTCCCACGGCTCCGGCTTCTGGTGGATGGATCTCGGCGGCGGCTGGTTTGCATCCGAGCTTTTGATGGCGACCGTTGAAAATATGCTGTCTGCCGCAGAGCACATCAGAAGAACGCCCGGCGAAAGCGTTGCGGATATGCTGATCGTCTTCGACGAGCGCTCCTTTGCGTATATGCGTGAATGCCATGCTTTCCACCATGCCTACCTGCGTGAATTGATCGACAATACTGCCGCATCGGGTGTCGTATTCGACGTGTATCGCGCCGTCGATCTTGCAGAGATCGACCTTTCGCGCTATAAGCTGATCGTTTTTGCCTGCAATACCTACGCCGACAGTAGCCTTTATCCCGTCATCGAGCGATTAAAGGCAAGCGCGACGGTGAAATATGCGCATGTGTTCGGTGCGTGGAACGAAAAGGGAATTGCAAAAGTCTCGCTTCCCGAATGCGAAGCATCCGAGTACGGCTTCCCGATCCCGAAGGGCGACGCGCTTTTGCCTGCGCTTTCTTCGGCGGAAATACGCGAGATGGCGAAACGCGCGGGCTGCCACGTGTATACCGACACAGAGGGCGTTACGGTCTACGCCGACAGTCGCTTTGTCGGAATCTTCAATAAGGATCATACCGACGGCAACGTCAAGCTGAAGTGTCGCAACAGCTACCTCGATGCCGTCAGCGGCGAGCGCATCTTCGACACCGACTGCATCCCTCTGCCGTCGACGGAAAAGGGGGCAAGAATTCTGATTGCCGAATAAATTTTTATAGCATCGCTGCAACGGATTCCGCTGCAGCGATTTTCTCAAAAGGGTGAATGAATGTTTCCTATCGAAATAAAAAAGTTGAAAATGTTGAAACTTGAAGATTTGGCTTGACAAACGGCTATTGCCGTGCTATAATAGATAAGATGAAATCTTTAAGTCGATACAGAGAGATCGGTAAGATGGACTATACAGGCGCTCTTTCTACAGAAAGAGGGTTTTTCTATGCGTAGAAGTCTTGCCGTGCTCGGTAAGACTTTTTTTGACGAAAGGGGACAGATGATGGAAATGTGTACGAAAATGACCGAAGTGCTCACCGCTTCCGCGGCGGATTTTTTGGGCACCTCTTTTTCTCCCCGCTACCTTGTTCTTCCCGGCTTTTGCGATGTGCATGTGCATTTTCGTGAGCCGGGTTTTTCTTATAAAGAGACGGTCAGAAGCGGCAGCATGGCGGCGGCGCGCGGTGGATATACCGACGTTTGTACCATGGCAAACCTGTCGCCCGTTCCCGACAGCCTCGAAAACATTGCCGTTGCGGAGGAGATCATCCGCCGCGATGCGGTGATAAACGTGCATCCGTATGCCGCCATTACGGTCGGTGAGCGCGGGGAAAGCCTCGTTGATATGGAGGCACTGGCACCGCGCGCCGTCGCCTTTTCGGACGACGGGCGCGGCGTGCAGAGCGAAAGCATGATGCGTTCGGCAATGGAGCGCGCAAAGAAGATCGGAAAGCTGATCGTTGCCCATTGCGAGGACAATTCGCTTTTGCAAGGCGGGTATATCCACGACGGCGCGTATGCGCGTGCGCACGGACACCGCGGCATCTCATCTGAGAGCGAATACCGCCAGGTCATGCGCGATCTTGCGCTGGCAAAGGAGACGGGATGCCCGTATCACGTATGTCATATTTCGGCAAAGGAAACGGTTGCGGCGATCCGCGAGGCTAAGAAAAACGGTGTCAACGTGACATGCGAGACGGCACCGCACTATCTCATTCTGTCGGATGCCGATCTTCGTGAGGAAGGGCGCTTCAAAATGAATCCGCCGCTTCGCGATGCCTCGGACAGAGAGGCGTTGATCGAAGGTATTCTCGACGGCACGATCGACATGATCGCTACCGACCACGCGCCGCATTCTGCGGAAGAGAAGTCGCGCGGACTTGAAAAAAGCCCCTTTGGTATCGTCGGTATCGAAACGGCGTTTCCGCTGATGTATACGCACTTCATAAGAAACGGCAGAATGACGCTAGAGCGGCTTCTTGAGCTTCTCGTATACGCGCCCCGTCGTCGCTTCTCTCTTCCCGAACCGAACGGATTCTCGGTCTGGGACGTCGATACGCCGTATATTCTCGATCCCGCAGACTTCCTTTCGATGGGAAGGGCAACTCCCTTTGCGGGCGATACCCTGTACGGCATAAACCTGCTCACGGTGCATAACGGTGCTGCCGTTTACCGTAAATGAGATTTATAATTCGGAGGATATAGATTATGGCAAAGAGAAAAGACCTGAAAAAAATTCTGATCATCGGCTCCGGCCCTATCGTGATCGGTCAGGCGGCTGAGTTCGATTATGCGGGCACACAGGCTTGCCTCGCTCTGCGCGAGGAGGGGTACGAGGTGGTACTCGTCAACTCCAACCCCGCCACCATTATGACCGACACCACCATTGCGGATAAGGTGTATATGGAACCTCTCACGTTGGAATACATTGCAAAGATCCTGCGTTATGAGCGTCCCGACGCTATTGTTCCCGGTATCGGCGGACAGACCGGACTTAACCTTGCAATGCAGCTTGAGAAGAAGGGCGTTCTCCGTGAATGCCATGTTGAATTGCTCGGAACGAGTAGTGAAAGCATCGAGCGCGCTGAGGACAGAGAGCTGTTCAAGGAGCTTTGTCAGGAGATCGGTGAGCCGACGATTCCGTCCGAGATCACCTATAACCTAGACGAGGCAAAGGCGGCGGCTGCGCGCATCGGCTACCCCGTCGTGCTGCGCCCTGCCTTCACGCTTGGCGGTACGGGTGGCGGCTTTGCCTACAACGAGGAGGAATTGATCGACATCGGTACGAACGCCTTCAAGCTTTCTCCCGTGCAT
>JAZLAP010000275.1:0-6546 GCA_045613265.1 Eubacteriales bacterium
GCCAAACGGAAACAACGGTGTCGGTGCCGTATCTCGGTATTCACGGGCATGGTACTGCGCCTTAGGATGGTTATAATAGGTCGGAATCTGTCCGCCTGCACAGAGAAAGCTTACGGGGAGTCTGCCCGACGGTGCAGCGTCACCCGCAAGGAGTGCTGCCGCCGCCTGTGTGCCACAGGTACCGGGATGCCAAGCATAGAGGATCGCATCGGCATACGGCAAGACGTCAGACAGTACAAGCGGTCTGCCGCCGAAAATAACGAGGACAATTTTTTTGCCAATGTCGCGCATTGCGCGAACAAGCTCGACCTGCGGCTTCGAAAGAGAAATATCGGCAAGCGAATTGCCTTCGCCGGTCACAAGCCAGCTTTCCCCCAAAGCAAGGACGATCACGTCTGCGCGGCGCGCGGCGGCGTAGCCCGTATCGTACAACTCCTCGAAGGTAACGTTGGTTTTGCCGAATCTGTCACGCATAGCATCGACAAAGGGAAGAACCCTTTCATCAGTCGCACCGGGGCACCAGTTGCCGAGGATGCTGCGTTTTTCCTTCGAAAAAGGGCCTGCGACATGAATCTTAACCTGATCCGACAAAGGAAGCGTATTGTCAGAATTTTTAAGCAATACCATACATTCCTTTGCTATTTTGAAAGAAAAGTCCATATCGTCTTGATTATATATATCAAGCTCGCCGAGGTATGCCTTCGGTCGTTCGAAGAGTCCCGAACGAAGCTTTACGCGAAGCACGTTTGCGACCGCTTCATCCAGAAGCGACATCGGAATGCTTCCGTTTTCGACGAGTGCCTGCATATGCTCAAGGTAAGTGGAAGAACACATATCCATATCGATACCCGCAGTGAACGCGCGCTCGGTTGCTTCATCAAGATTCTCACAGCTTCCTTTTCCGATCTGATTTGCAATGCTTCCCCAATCGCTGACGACAAAGCCATCAAAGCCCCATTCGCCGCGAAGCACGTCACGGAACAGGTATTTTGAGAATACACACGGTTCCCCACCGATATCGGCAAAATTATTCATAAAGCTGGCGATACCTGCCTCGGTTGCCGCTTTAAATGCAGGGAAATACATGTTACGAAGCGAATAATCGGTAATCTCGGACTTGTTGTAATCACGTCCGCCCTCGGCAGCGCCATACCCCACAAAGTGCTTTGCGCAGGCGATCATCTTATCCTCGCGCGACATATCGTCGCCTTGAATGCCTCTGACGCTCGCTGCACCGTACAAAGCGGCAAGATAGGGGTCCTCGCCAAAGGATTCAATAATACGCCCCCAGCGCGGATCGCGTGCAAGGTCGAGCATCGGTGCAAACGTCCACTGAATACCGCTATGCGCCGCCTCGCGTGTCATACGCGAAGCCGCTTCTTCAACGAGTGCAGGATCGAAGGTTGCCGCTTGCGCAAGCGGAATCGGAAAGATCGTACGGTAACCGTGAATGACGTCCTTGCCGAACAAAACGGGAATACCGCTGCGGCTCTCGCATGCGGCGTTTTGTACTGCAAGCATAGCATCACGGTCGATATCGGTTCCGGTGGAATTTCCGGCAAATGCGGTTGCGGTCAATATAGCAGAGCCAAGCTTCCCTTCTTTCGCCAGCGCAACCAGACGGTCAACGCTTTTTTCACTGAGCGAAAGCTGCACGAGCTGTCCGATTTTTTCCTCCACGGTCAATCCGGCAAGCATTTCCGAAACGCGGCTTTCAATTTCATGTTCATTCATTGTGTACACCTCTTACGTTTACATTAAACAAAAGTATTGATTTATAGGAATATTAATTCAACAGCAAATAATCTACTTCGCCCGTCATGACCGCATAAAGACCGCGAAAAACAGTGTCGGGATCCTGATAGAAGCGCGCACGAATACGCTCCGCCTCCTCTTCTGTCGTCACCGTAAGCTCGGTCTTCAGCATCGGACCGCTCGCCTCGGTAAGACTGCAGGTAACCGTGTATCTTCCGTCCGTTCTCTTTTCGTACGCAGCAAAGGGCGTTGCGCCGCGGCGGCGGAGCGACAGAAGTCGCATAGCACTTTTACGGCTTTTTTGACGAATGGAAAGCAAAAGATTGTCCTGCAACTCGGAAGCGACAAGCTGTCCTGTTTGGGAGATGCGGTAGGTCTTTTTGCCATCCGCATCCTCTTCAAGAATGTGGCCCGCCGCGCAAAGCGTGGAAAAGGTTTCGGCAAAGTCAAAGGAACCGACATATCCGTTTTCCGCCATGACGTCGGCAAGCGTACTGTAATCCAAAGGATAATTGATCTCATTTAAAAGGAAAAGAATAAAAAGTTTGATATTCGTTCTGTCATTCAGAAAGCCATCCATGCTTATTCTCCTTTTTATAGCCAAAGCCGCAAGGCTTGCGGGTTCGGCTATCTTCGGCTATACGTTAAAATACAAATTTCTCTCGCTAAAAACAGTGCTGCCACAGGCATCGGCGGCACCTGCGGCAGCACAAGCATTTATTATTCGGCCGACTCGTCCTTGGAAATAAGCGTGTCGTAATCCGAAACGATTGCCTTGCAAATATTGAAGTAACCGTATCCGTTCACGGTCACCCCTTCAAGACGGGGGTTCACGATCGAATAGTTAACGTTGAACATGATCGGAATGATCGGCATTGCGTTATCGGCAACGTTTTCGCTGAGAAGCAGTGCCTCTGCCTCATGCAAGAGTGCCACACGTGCTTCCGCATCGGTTGCCTCGTATGCCGCCTTCATCTTCTGATCATATGCTTCGCTATACCAGCCACAGGTTGCATTTTTCACATCGTAGCTGAATACACCGTCGCGCTCCGAGGTGTCAAGTCCGTTACCGCAGTAAAGCGAAGAGAAGCCGGCAAGCGCATGGAAGGGATCGGTCGAAAGCATCTGGTAATCCATTGCAATCATATCATACTGAAGCTTATTGGCGCGGGCCGAATCTTTGTAGTCGTAGTAGTAAAGTCCGCCGTCCTCCTGCACGGTATAAGCCAGGAGCATCGCGTCGTCCACGAGCGTGGTGTCCTTCGCCTCAATACCCTCATCGAGAGCGATCGAATCCTTGATGTAAACGTAAGAGAGATATACAACCTGAAGCTCTACAACGTCCGCAAGCGCCGCCTTGGTCATCTCAGCAATGGCAGCCTCCTCCTCGCTATCGCGGCAAAGAAGCGTCAGAACGGGGAGACCACTCTTGTTCGTCGGGTAGACAACACCGTTCGCATCAAGATCAGCAATAGCCGCCTTGATCATCGCCTTGCCGTCATTTGCCTTCGCATCGGTCAGCACTGCACCGCCCGTTGCGCGGAAGGATGTGCCGGGTGCGGTATTATAAACGCCATTCGTCAGAAGACCGGTAGCGGCGTGACCGAACACAACGGCGTTCACAGCCGCGGCGCGGTCGATCACCTTCGAAATGCCGATACGGACGCGGGCATCATGGACAAGAGAAGAAGCGGGGTTGTTGAGATTGAAGACGTAAGAATAGGTGGAAAGAAGATCTGCCGTCATGATGTGATCGGAAGTTTTCACCGTCGAACGAGTTTCAAGCGGAACCTCACCCATGTAGAAGATGGTATCGGTATACGCTTCGGTCAGACCCGCCATGAAATCCTCGTAGTATTTCTTCGTCATCTTTGCTTCGTTGTCGCGAAGCTTTCCTACCTCACCGTGGGCACTGATATCAAATCCGAAGTGATCCGAAACGGATACCCAATTCGTATATACCGTCTCGGGAAGAACGTAACGGGAGAGATCAACCTCGGCAAGATTGGTATCCTGCAGCAAACGATAATAGTTGTTTCTGCCGATGGTAAAATAGCCTGCGTTATAGTCCACCGTCTTCAGAGCGAAGGGTCCGCTCGTCTTGATGGTCGCAACGCGCTTTGCCCAATATTCCTTCTGTGCTGAGCCTGCAGCGTCCTCGTCAAGCGCAGTGACGGCAATGTTCGTCAGATTACGCAGGAACTGATCGAGATCGGCATCGGCGTTAAGCTCGACGATGACCTTTTTCGAATCCTTGACGTCAACCGAGACGGCAATATCGTCGGGACCGACGTGCTCACCGTTTGCGCCCTTGTCGATCTTGCAGTAATATGCATTCTTGATATCGTACAAAAGCGAAGCGGCGGGCGAGGCAAAGTCACACGCAAGGATACGCTTCCACGCATAAACAACATCGTCGCCGAGAATTGCCGTGCCGTCGTTCCAGCAGGTGTCACGAAGCGTCAGCGTCAGTGTGTTTGTCTTTTGATTGAATGCATACTTTTCAACGAGAGCGCCTGTTACGCTGCCGTCCTCGTTCAGGTAGAAAAGCGGCTCGTAAAGAAGGTTGAAGACCTCCATGGCATCATCGTTCATGTAATTCATTGCGGGATCAAAGTCGTACAGGTTTCCAACGTAGTATGCGGAAAACTGCGTGTCGGTTCTCATCGGATTTCTGCAGGAGGCAAGCATGCCGACCATCGAAAGCAGCAGAACCAAGGATAAAATAAGGGACACAATACGTTTCATGTTTCGGGTTTCCTTCCAAAATTTTTGCGTAAAATAAGTGAGACATCGCCAAAAACAGGAGTTTTTGCTTATTCATAGAGATATTATAACACTTTATCTTTGGAAGTGCAACAGGATTTACAAACCTTTCAAAAACTTTTGGATGGTTGCACAATTTTTTCATAAAAGTTTGTGCAAGTTGACAGTATTTTCTTCTAAATTGCATACCGCCGCCGTATTTCGGGAAAAATAGGTGCAAACCGGACAGAGAGAAGGAGACAAAAAATGAACAAAGCGTTCTTCATTCCCCGCACCGACCTCGCTGCGGAACGACACCGCGCCGATCTGTCAATACCGGGTGTGCGCTATACAAAAACCGCCATCGGCAACATTGAAAGCGAGTGGCTCGACGTCTCCTCGGCAGAGGGAGCCGAAAGCATCGGCAAGCCCTGCGGGCGCTACGTCACTTACAGCTTTCCCGCGCTCTCCGAATGCGACGAAGAAACGCGCAGTACACTATCGTCGCTCATTGCCGAGCGTCTGCTCGATTGTGTCACAAGACTGACGGGCAAAAGCAGGATCAAGGAGCTATCCGTTCTTGCAGTCGGTCTCGGAAACCGCAATATGACCGCCGACAGGATCGGAAGCGCAACCGCGGAGCGCATTCATGCAACCGCACACATCCGCGACCTTGACCCACCGCTCTTTGAGAAAATGGGATGCGCCGCCGTATCGGTCGTCACGCCGGGTGTCTTGGGCGACAGCGGCATCGAAGCCGCAGACCGCGTGCGTGCGCTGATCCCGTATCTGCATCCGGATGCGGTGATCGTATTCGATGCCTTGGCGGCGCGCGCCTTTTCGCGTGTCGGACGCACGGTGCAGATCGCAGATACCGGCATCGCTCCCGGAAGCGGCATCGGCAACCACAGACGTGCCATTACGAGGGCGACGGTGGGCGTTCCCGTCATTGCCGTGGGGATGCCCACCGTCACCGACACAAAAACGCTGCTTTCGGATGCGTTTTCGGAGATAGACGACGACACACTCACCGAACGTCTCGTTGCGCTTACCGGTGCCGCAAACGACAGCTTTGTTTCGCCGAGCGACTGCGATCTTCTGGTAAACGAAGCCGCCGTGCTTTTGTCGGATGCCGTCAACGCCACATTCGGCGTATCGCTGTAAATAAAGGAGTAAGATTGATGCTCAGAGCCATAAAACGCGTTCTGTCCGCCACTTTCGTGCTTGCGTTCCTGTTTTTTCTCATTACCGAATGCGATATAAGCTTCTCCGGAAACGTCGATACGGATGCCGCCGTCAGCTACACGCTCGTGGACGAAAGCACGGGGCGGCTTTCGGTATTCGGGCGTACCTACAGGGTCGATCATACGGCTTTGTCCGTCATCGGAAAGGAAGCCGGGAATCTTGTGCACGGCTTTTCGGAAACCCTGTCGGGCGGTATGCGAAGCGCCTGTTCACAGGTTGGCACCGCCCTGTCGGCGCTCGTTAAAAAATTTGAAGAAACCCTCTCGTCGTAGAGCATCCATGTCATATTTTCCCCGCCGCTATCATAGAATGGAACAAAAACCTACATGGTAGCGGAGGAAACAATATGGCAAGCGATACGAGCATTTACAGGGACGTGGCAAGACGAACCGGCGGAGACATCTAGGTTGGCGTTGTCGGTCCCGACAGAACGGGAAAATCGACCTTCATCAAGAAGTTTATGGAGACCACCGTCATTCCCAATATCCGAGACGAAAACGACCGCCGCCGTGCGATCGACGAAACACCGCAATCGGCATCCGGCAAGACCGTCACGACGACCGAGCCGAAATTCATTCCCGACGAAGCGGTAGAGATCTCGCCCGACGGCAATACGCGCATGCGTGTCCGTCTCGTGGACTGCGTCGGTTATCTTGTGCCCGGAGCGCTCGGTACGGAGGAAAACGAGCTTCCGCGCATGGTACATACGCCGTGGTCGGAAGCACCCATGCCGTTTGCGGAGGCGGCGCGTATCGGCACCGAAAAGGTCATCCGCGAGCACTCGACCGTCGGCATTCTCGT
>JAZLAP010000276.1:0-4640 GCA_045613265.1 Eubacteriales bacterium
TCTTTGTGATGGAAGCATCGTCAATATTCTCATATACGCCGTCGAGCGAGCCGAACGCGGCGATCAGCTTTTGCGCACCCTTTTCACCAATGCCGGGAACGCCGGGAATGTTGTCCGACGAGTCGCCCATGATCGCCTTCATATCAACGAACTGGGTCGGCTCAACGCCGTATTTTTCAAAGAAGGCATCGCGGTCAAAGGGAACCGTGTCACTGTTGCCCGCATAAAGGACGGTGACCTTGTTCGAGATCAGCTGAAAAAGATCGCGGTCGCCCGACAGAACGTAAGCGTGCATCGGTTCGTCGAGAAGATCGCTTTCGGCAAGTGCAGAGACGGTACCGAGAAGATCGTCTGCCTCATAGCCGGGAAGCTCCATCACCTTGATACCGAGGAGCGGCAGACATTCCTTGGCGTAGGGAAACTGCTCGAGCAGCTCGGGGGGTGTTTCGTGCCGCCCCGCCTTGTATTCCGCGTAGACCTTTTTGCGGAAGTTTTCTGCTTTGACATCGAAGGCAACTGCACAGTAATCCGGCTTCAGTGTGTCGATCTGGCGAAAGAGAATGTTGATCATGCCAAAAACGGCGTTGGTGTTTTTGCCGCTCTTGGTCGTTAAAGGACGGATGCCGTAAAAGGCACGATTTAAAATACTGTTGCCGTCTACGATCAGGATGTTTTTCATACCATTTCCTCCGCCTTGACTTCGTTTTCTTCGCCGCTCTCCATACCGTCGTATAGCATTGCCGCGAGATAAACCGAGACGGCAAGGAAGAAGATGGCGATGATCACATCAAAGGCATCGCCTTGCAATGCCGCGTATACAAGGCGCGGCAATCCCTCGGCAAACGAGAAGACGGCGGCGACAGCAGTGGCAGCGAAGGCAAGACGCGGTGCCTTCTTTGCGGCAATATTACGGCATTTTGACAAAAAAGCAAAGGATACGACGATCGCCGCGATCAGCTCAAACTGCTTTTTGGGACTGTTCATTGGCACCGAAAGGTCATAATAACGGTAGGCGGCGTAAAAGATCGGCGCAAGCGTCGGAAGGACAAAAAGCGAAAAGGATTCGCGTGTTGGTATTGACAGAATGATAAAGGAAATCGAGGCTCCCGCAATTACAATGGCAGAAATGGTGAGTGCTAACTGCGCCTCTGCGATCAATACCGAGGGAAGTATGGCAAGAAGAATAACGCACATAGCGATACCGGCAATGGCAGGGGCAAGACCAATACGGGGAAGGAGGAGAAGATGCTTTTCTTCTCCGAAACGTCCGTTTTTGCGTGCGAGGAGGATGAAAACTGCGACACAAACCAGTGAAAGCAGAAGCACGGTCAGCTCTTCCCATTTGCCGGTATAGTGCATGAGCCGGTCGTCGTAGCGGAACGCGAAGAGGAAAAGGCGGAATGCGGCAAGGCAAGATGCCGATAAGGCAACGCAGGAAAGGGTGAATATTTGACGCTTGTGCATGATGAACCTCCGATTTTTGACAGGACTTTCTACCTTTTTATTATATATAAGCGTGCGGACACGGGTAAAAGGCAAGATTTGAGGGCAACGCCCCAAGACTTGCATCGCAAGGCTTGCTGTGGATATTATAACACATTTTCGCGCAATTTGATATAGGAAATCGTAAAAAATCCAAAAAAATCTTCAATTTCTTAAAATTGGGGGCAGAAATTTAATAAAAAACATGGTGCAAAGGTCTTTGTGCGACCGTTTACAGACCGATTTTTAACAAAAAACACAGGTTTTTGTATAACATGAACAAAAAACACCCTCCCGCGTATGGAAAATTTCTACACGGATTGCCACAAAAAAGTCTTGCAAAACAGGCACAAATCGTGTATAATTATAAGGCTTGATGTGCGTTGAAACGGAAGGTTGCCGCATAAAAGCGGGTAATTTCCGCGGAGCACGTCCGTTTATGGGCGAAGCGACGGTTATTTCCTTTCCGACCAATAAGCGGAAAGGACACACGGATTTCCTGGATCTCTTGCGTGGGTTCGGGATTTTTAGCAGGGTGCAAATGAAACGCACGGCTGCGTGTGCAACCAACCGCCCCCTACAAGCAAATAAAAATAATTTAGGAGGCAAAATCATGGCAAGTGAAAAGATCCGCGTAAAGCTGAAGAGCTACGACCACACCCTCGTGGATGCAGCCGCAGCAAAGGTTGTCGAGATCGCAAAGAGAAACGGTAGCGCCGTATCCGGTCCTATTCCGCTTCCCACCGAAAAAGAGATCGTCACCATTCTTCGCGCAGTCCACAAGTACAAGGACAGCCGCGAGCAGTTCGAGACGCGCACTCACAAGAGACTGATCGATATCATGAAGCCCCAGGCGAAGACCATCAACGATCTGATGAACGTTGAGCTTCCCGCAGGCGTTGAGATCGAAGTCAAGGCGTAACCCACTATCTACGCACCACACCAGTGGTCAAGTTGGCATCACCGCGAAAGCGATAATTCAAAGTGCCAACCAATAACCGTTTGGAGGAAATTATCATGAAGAAAGCCATTATCGGAAGAAAACTGGGCATGACTCAGATTTTCGATGAAGTCGGCAACGTGATCCCCGTAACCCTGATCGAAGCAGGCCCTTGCGCGGTATCGCAAAAGAAGACCGTTGACAACGACGGCTATGATGCAGTTCAGCTCGCATTCTGCGATGCGAAGGAAAAGCATCTGAACAAAGCACAGCTCGGTCATTTCAAAAAGGCCGGCGTAAGCCCCAAGAGATATCTGAAGGAATTCCGCCTTGCAGATTGCTCCGCAATGAATGTCGGTGACGTTGTTTCCGTCGATACCTTCGCCGCAGGCGAGAAGGTCGACGTTACAGGAACCAGCAAGGGTCACGGCTTCACGGGCTCTGTCAAGAGATGGGGACATCACATCCTTCGTATGACGCACGGTACGGGTCCCGTACACCGTCAGCCCGGCTCTATGGGTGCAAACTCCACCCCGTCCCGCATCTACAAGAACAAGAAGATGGCAGGACATTACGGCAACGAGCAGGTCACGATCCTGAACCTCGCCGTAGCAAAGATCGATGCAGAAAAGAATCTGATCGCGGTCAAGGGCGCCGTTCCCGGTGCTAAGGGCGGTATCGTCTTCATCCGCGATTCGGTGAAAGCATAACGGAAGGAGGAAATTAGAATGCCTAGCTTGAAAGTAGTAAACATGGCGGGTACGGAAGTTGGCGAGATCGCCCTTTCCGATGCAGTATTCGGCGCAGAAGTAAACGCCGCAGTCCTCCATACCGCTGTAAGAGCTTATTTGCTCAACCAGAGACAGGGCACACAGTCCACGCTTACCCGCACCGAGGTATCGGGCGGCGGCAAGAAGCCCTGGAAGCAGAAGGGTACCGGTCGTGCAAGACAGGGTTCTACCCGCGCTCCTCAGTGGACACACGGCGGTGTAGCGCTCGGCCCGAAGCCCCGCAGCTACCGCGTCTCGCTCAACAAGAAGGTAAAGAGAGTTGCTCTTTTCAGTGCTCTTTCCTCTAAGGTTGCCGCAAACGATATGATCGTTGTCGACAAGATCGAGACTGCTGAATACAAGACCAAGAACATGACCGCAATGCTCGCAGCCCTCGGCGCAGAGAAGAAGACGCTGATCGTTCTTCCCGCTGTTGACGAGAAGGTTATCAAGAGCTGCGCCAACATTCCCGGTGTTAAGACCACGGTCTACAACGCCATCAGCACCTATGACATTCTGAACTGCAACAAGTTCATCGTCGCTGAGGATGCGGTCAAGAAGATCGAGGAGGTTTACACGAAATGAAGGCACAAGACATCATTTTGAAACCTATCATCACCGAAAAGAGCATGGATATGCTTCCGTCGAAGCGCTATGCCTTCAAGGTAGCAAAGAGCGCAACGAAGGCCGACATCGCCGCTGCGGTGGAAGAAATGTTCGGCGTTAAGGTTGACGCTGTTCGCACGATCAACGTTTGCGAAAAGCCCAAGAGACTCGGCGTACACGCCGGTTACAGAAGCGCATGGAAGAAGGCTATCGTTTCGCTCACTGCGGATTCGAAGACCATTGCTTTCTTCGATAGCTTGAACTAATTCGGGGAGGATAGACAAGAATGCCTACCATGAAATACAAGCCGACAACTCCCTCGCGCAGACATATGGTATCTCCGTCCTTCGACGAGATCACCAAGAAGTCTCCCGAGGCAAGCCTTGTCGTAACCAAGAAAAAGCATGCAGGCCGTAACAGCTACGGCAAGATCACCGTTCGTCATCACGGCGGCGGCAACAAGATCAAGTACAGAATCATCGACTGGAAGCGTCAGGACGAAAGCCCCGCAACCGTTATCGGTGTCGAGTACGACCCTAACAGAACTGCGTACATTGCACTTCTCCAGAACGAGAAGGGCGACAAGAGCTACATCGTGGCTCCCGCAGGTCTCACCGACGGCGACGTCGTATATTCGGGTGCTGATGCCGACATTAAGCCCGGCAACACGCTTCCCATCGCCAACATTCCTGTTGGTACCTTCATTCACAACATCGAGCTGTATCCCGGCAAGGGCGCACAGCTTGTACGTGCAGCAGGTGCAGCCGCTCAGCTTATGGCTAAGGAGAATGGTGTTGCACAGGTAAGACTTCCCTCCGGCGAAGTGCGCATTGTCCGTCTCG
>JAZLAP010000277.1:0-6818 GCA_045613265.1 Eubacteriales bacterium
AACCTGCCGCCTCATTCATTCTGCGGTCGTCCAATCGATAACGGACGTGGCGTGCGCGACCGACCTGCATCGGATCGGCAATGGGGTGATTATGAATGCGGTAGAGATAGGTTTTTGCTACAACGTCATAGCGCGGATGAAAGGCATCGTCCACCGCCGATGCGGCATAGAGCGAAAGATCGGACGGTAAAAGCGACTGCATGGCAAGCGGGAGCCGTTCCGGGGGTAAGGGGAGACGACCGCCGTCCGTTGCCACCGTCAGGCAGAATTCGGTCGCATGCACGCCGCTATCGGTACGACTGCAGCCCGTCACGGCAACGCTTTGCCCGAACAAAGCCAAGAAAGCCTCGTTCAAAACGCCTTGTACGGTGCGTGCGTTCGGTTGTACCTGATACCCGGCAAAATTGGTACCGAGATAGCGTATCTTGCAAAAATATTTCATACTGCGATCCCCCACGCAAGGTAGATATTCACGCACACGATACCTGCGAGGAATGCGGCAAAGAACAGGAAAAACCAGAGATCCGACAGTCGATAGCGAAGTGCATTCATCTTCGTGCGCCCGTCACCACCACGGTAGCAACGGCACTCCATAGCGGTGGCAAGATCGTCGGCGCGGCGAAGTGCCGACAGGATCAAGGGAATCAAAATCGGCAGAAGAGCGCGTGCACGCTTGACAAGCCCCCCCGATGAAAAATCCGCACCGCGCGCCTTTTGAGCACTCATGATCTTGTCCGTCTCCTCAATAAAGGTGGGGATAAAACGGAGTGCGATCGTCATCAGCATAGCGAACACGTGCACGGGAACCTTGATCCTCTCAAGCGGACGGAGGAGGCTCTCGATACCGTCGGTCAAACGGATCGGTGACGTCGTATAGGTGAGGAGAACCGAGGTGGAAAGGATCAGAATGATAATGCGGATCGACATCAAAACGGCGTGAATGATGCCGCTTTTGTAAACGTGAAGAAAGCCGAGAACAAAGAGCGGTTCTTCTTCGCCGCCGCCTCCCGTAAAGAACAGATTCAGAAGAAAGGTAAAGATCAGAACGACAAAGATCGGCTTGAGTCCGCGCAGAATCACACGCACCGAAATGCGCGAAAGCAGGATCAACAAAACCGTCGTGGCGATGAGCAATGCATATGCAAAATAGCTCTGTGCCATGAAGATCGCCACGATATACAGGATTGAAGCAACCAGCTTTGTACGCGGATCAAGACGGTGCAAAAGCGAGCTTCCGGGGAAAAATTGACCGAGAGTGATATCCTTCATCATGTGCGTCCACCCCTTTCTGCCAGGGAAAGAAGTGCCGAAAGAACACCGTCAACCGTATAGAGATCTCCCTTTAACGCATATCCCTTCTGCCGAAGCTCTTCCGCGATTCTTGCAACGGCGGGAATGTCAAGTCCCACTCGCAGAAGCTCCTCCGCGCGCGAATAGACCTCTCTCACGCTTCCCTGCATATAGAGGGCGCCGTGATCCATAACGGCAATATTGTCGCAATAAAGCGCCATATCCTCCATACTGTGGCTGACGAGAATGACCGTTGCGCCCGAGAGATCGCGGTAACGAACAATACCCGACAGGATTTCCTGCTTTCCGCGCGGATCAAGACCTGCGGCAGGCTCGTCAAGCACCAACACCTCGGGACGCATCGCCATTACGCCGGCAATGGCGGCACGGCGTCTTTGACCGCCCGACAGATCGAAGGGTGACTTGTCGAGGAGATAGGACGGAAAGCGTGCGAAATCCGATGCCTCGGCAACGCGCTCGGCAATCTCCGCATCGGAGAGCCCCATATTGCGGGGGCCGAAGGCAATATCCTCGCGCACCGTTTCCTCAAAAAGCTGATATTCGGGATACTGCATGACGAGTCCCACGCGGAATCTGACACGCGGCAGATCCTTCTTTTTCATTTGCGCAAGATCGACACCGTCGAGCAACACCGTACCCGACGTTGGTGTGAGAAGTCCGTTCAGCATTTGCACGAGCGTGGATTTTCCGCTGCCCGTATGCCCGATCAGTCCCGTGATCTTCCCTTCCTCAAAGCCGAGTGAAACGTCGCGGAGCGCCGCCGTTTCAAACGGCGTTTTTTCACTGTAAACGTAAGAAACATGGGATACTTCAAGCTTATTTGCCATGTGTCGGCACCCCCTTCTCCGAAAGAAATGCCGAAAGCGCCGCAACGCACCCGTCAACCGTCGTGATCCCCGACGGAAGCGCATATCCCTTCTCGTTCAAACGGTATAAAAGCTCGGTTCCCTGCGGCACCGAAAGGCCGATATCATGCATTTTCTCTACCTCGGAGAACACCGCGGCAGGCGTTCCGTCAAGGAAAAGCTCACCGTCATTCATGACGAGAATGCGATCTGCCTCCGCCGCCTCCTCCATATAATGCGTAATATGCAGCACCGTAATGCCCAAGGTCTTGTTCAGGCGTTCCATACAACGCGTAATATCCTTCCGCCCCAAGGGATCAAGCATGGCGGTCGATTCATCAAAAATGATACAGGTCGGGCGCATGGCGATGACACCCGCAAGCGCGACTCTCTGCTTTTGACCGCCCGACAGGTGTGACGGCGCGTGCTTACGGTATTCGGTCATGCCAACCTCACGCAACGCCTCACTAACGCGTGTGCGGATCTCTTCCGGAGGAACACCGAGGTTTTCGGGACCGAAGGCAACATCCTCCTCGACCACGGTTGCGACAAGCTGATTGTCGGGGTTCTGGAAGACCATTCCCACCTTGCGACGTACCGAAAACACGTCGTCATCGGTCAAGGTATCGTCCATCACGACACCGTCCACCGTCAGTCTTCCCGCCGTCGGCAAAAGAATACCGTTCATGAGCTTGGCAAGCGTGGATTTTCCCGATCCGTTGTGACCGAGAATGGCAACGTATTCGCCGCGATTGATGGAAAAGGACACCTCTTTCACGGCGGGGTATTTATCCTCCTCCTCGTAGAAGAAGGTCACACCCTCTGCTTTGATAAATTCACTCATTCGTTACTCCTTTTGAAGCTGACACGCACGCTGGAGCCGGACGGAAGAACGATCCCCTTGTTTTTTACGGAAAGTCCGATCTCGTCCGCCTCGGAGACGGCATTCCGCCCCTTGGCAATGCGCATATCGGTGACACATTTCATAGCGGCGGCAGACAGTCCCGTCGTATAGGAATTGAGAAGGAAAAACAAAGGATCGTCGCTGAGCAGTCCTGCCGTCAGCGACACAAAGGCATCGATGCTTTCCTCCAGCTTCCACACCTCGCCCGTAGGCCCTCTGCCGTAAGAGGGCGGATCCATAATGATCCCCTCGTAGCGATTGCCGCGGCGCAATTCGCGCTCGATAAATTTTTTACAGTCGTCCACAATATAGCGTATTTTTGCATCGGCAAGCCCCGACAGCGCCGCATTTTCACGCGCGGCGGCAACCATGCCCTTTGCGGCATCCACGTGGCATACGGCAGCACCCGCCTTGGCGGCGGCAACGGTTGCACCGCCCGTATAGGCAAAGAGATTCAAAACACGCACCTCGCCCCCCTTTGCCACGCGATCGCGGATCAGAGCGGAAAACCAATCCCAGTTGGTTGCCTGTTCGGGAAACAGTCCCGTATGCTTGAAGCCCATCGGCTTAATGCGAAACCGAAGATCGCCGTACGCGATCGTCCATTTTTCGGGCAGACTGTTCTCATTCCACGCACCGCCGCCAGAGCGGGTACGCTTGTAGCTTGCATCGGCTTTTTTCCAGAGCGCGTCGGCTTTCATGTTGCGCAGAATGACCTGCGGATCGGGACGGACGAGGGTGTATTTCCCCCACCGTTCCAAACGTTCACCGTCCGAAACGTCGATCAATTCGTATTCTTTCCAATTATGACTTACCCACATAACAATGTCTCCGTTTATTGATAAAGCTTGCCGAGACGCGAGTTTTCGCTCTGTGCATGGCAAAGGGCTATGGCAATGGCATCCGCCGTATCGTCGGGCGACGGCGGCTTTGGCAAACCGAGGAGAGAGGTAACCATGGCGATCACCTGATGCTTTTCCGCCTTTCCGTAGCCGACGACCGCTTGCTTAACCTGCATCGGCGTGTATTCCGCGATTTTGACTCCGTGCTTCTGCGCCGCCATCAGTATCACGCCGCGCGCCTCCGCGACCGCAATACCCGTTGTGACGTTCGTATTGAAAAACAGCTCCTCGATCGCCATCGCGTCCGGCTTGTAGCGTTCAAAAAGCGTGTCCATATCCTCGTAGATCTGCAGAAGGCGCGATGCAACGTCGGTATGTGCGGGCGTCCGTATGGCACCGTAGGCGACAGGATAAAAGCGATGATTGCGTTTTTCAACAACGCCCCACCTCACGATTGCAAGACCGGGATCGATCCCAAGTATCAGCATAACGGCAGCTTCCTTCCATAAATAATACAATCTATCATTGTATTATATCATAAAAAAACGCGATAGTCAATTTCTTCCGTTGAAAAATACGAATTTTCGCGCGGATTTTTTTAAGTTTTTTCATTTTCGGCATTCGATACGGAAAAAAGACGGAAAATTTACACATTACCGTAATTTTTTTCTTGCTTTCGATTTACAAAAGCGTTCCTTTGTGCTATAATTATCTATGTATATCTTCACGTTTCTCCGTATTTACTGTATATATGTATGCGCGCGTATGCGCCCGAGGTTTATATGCTCAAGATGAAAAAAGTCGTTTCGATCCTCCACCCCCTGTCGCTGCTCTACGCCCTTCTTTCCTTTGCGGGAGCGGCGGCGATCCTTTTGCTTTTGACTCTGACGAAGCGCGTCGGCAGCCTCCCGCCTTCGGCGCTTTTCTGCGTTGCGGGAGCGGCGGCGACCTTTGCCCTCATGCTCTCCATCCTTTCGCCGAAGCCGCGCGTATGGGTGATCTTTTTTTCGCTTGGCTACGCCTTTTCCACAAATACGCTGATATACGCATCGGAAAGCACGAGGTCGGCTCTCGTGATTCTTCTCTTTCCCCTCGTGATGGCGGGTGTATACTGCACGGTCGCATACAAAAACGGTCTTTTGCTCGCCCTCTCGCTCGCCCTAACGCTCATGACGGCGGACAACCTTGCTCTTATTACACTTCTTTCCGCCGTCCTCTTTTTCGTCTATTATCTCGTTACGGACAAGGCGGCGCGCAATATATCCTGCATTCTCGTTTGCCTTCTCTCTTTGGCGGGCGGTGCTCTGATCGCGCTTCCTCTCCTGCTCCCCACGCTGCAATCGCTTGACCTTTCTTCCTTCTTCACCAGCAGCTCTGCCATTCCCTACAAGACACTTTTGGCGAAGCTCTTCCCTGCCGCATTCGATACGGTCGGAAGCATGGGAACACCCTTTCTTTACTGCGGCACTTTAACGCTTTTGTTTCTGCCCGTCTTTTTTGCGGAGAAACGTATCCCCCTGCGTCAAAAGCTCGCCTTCGCTTTGCTTTTTTCCCTTCCTCTCCTTCTTTCGCTTTTTCCGCGCGTTATGCCGATTTTTCTCCTGCTCGGTGACCTTGACGCCTTCCGCTTTCCCTGTGCGCTTCCTTTTATTTTCTTTTTAACGGTTGCGGCAGAGGAAGGCTTTTCGCGCTATACGGAGCGAAAAACAAGCATGCTCTATTATAGCGCGGCGGGTGTTTTGCTTCTTGCCCTCACCGCCGAAAAGCTGAAGGCAGAGCCGCCGATCACCGCTATGGAGACCGCACGGACGGTCATGCAGGATCCGTCTTCCCTATTCATTACGCTGTTTGCCATTGTCATACTTCTCTGCGGTATCTATCTGTTTGCACAAAAAAAAAGGGGAGCGGCAACGGCGATCATCTCGCTTTCGCTCGCGCTTGAATTTGCCGTTGCCTCTCTCCTTCTCCTGCCGCTCGTCAAGGAAGAGTGCGACAATTACTATCCCACCGCATCCGAAACGCATACCGTTTCACACGATTATTCGGGCGACCTGCTTGCCGACATTGTCGACGAAATGTTCTACTATTTCCGCGACGAAACGACGGGTACACTCGGCAACGTCGGTAGCTTCGGCAACGTATTCGGCGAGAGCGACGACGACATCGCCGCCTTCTTCGCTACCTTCGGTGCCGTCTACAAAAACGGCAATCTCAAAGGCTCAACGCCCATCCTCGATGCGCTCCTCGGCATCACCTACACGATCGGGGACGACAGCGGTACGCAGTACGGGCTTTCGAAGCATATCGGTGAAACCGACCGCAAAAAGCCGATCTACGAAAACCTTTACGTGCTTCCCGTCGGCATGACGGTACAGACCGCCGCGCTTGACGGTCTCCCCGCTTATAGCGATCCCTTCCGTAACATGAACGAATTCCTGACGCTCCTTTCGGGCAAAAGCACGACCGTATTCAAGACACTCACTCCCGAGGAACGAAACGGCGTATATATTTACAAAACAAGCGAGAGCATCCTTTGGCTTTACCGTAACGGATGCGTGGAGCCCGTTGACGTGAACGGCGGCAGCGTTCGCATTGAAAAAGAGGATCGTATCTTTGCCGCTACCCTTGACGCTGCCTCGGCGAAAAGCATTCTCTCCGAGCTCTATACACGCTCCTTTGCACCGTATACGCTGCAAAGCGGCGAGGTTTCGGGCAACGTCTTTGTTTCTGCCGATCACCGCCTTCTTTTCACCTCTCTCCCCTATTCTGCCGATTTTACGGTCGAGGTGGACGGTGAGACGGTCGAAACCCGCAATCTTTCGGGACTGCTTGCCGTTCCCATGCCCACGATCGGATACCATCGGATCTCCTTCCGATTCGCCCCGCTTCCGCGCGCGGCAAGCGAGGTCACGTACG
>JAZLAP010000278.1:0-3120 GCA_045613265.1 Eubacteriales bacterium
TGCTCTCAAACAACCCCTCAGTCAGCTTCGCTGACAGCTCCCCTTACACAGGGGAGCCTACCGCTGCGGCGGGATTGCTCAACGGCAAAAGCCTCTACTGAACCACCTGCTTAGCAGGTGGTTTTCACCTAACCAACAAAAGCGGGTGCTCAATACCTTTCGGTAAAGAACATCCGCTTTTTTCTTTTTTCGGGCTGCGTTAATGACTCAGCCTTTTTCTTTTTTTGCTCTTACTTCTCAACCGGTGTCAGAAGCTCGCCGCGGTAGAGGTTTTTCTTGTCATACTCACGGTAAACAACGCGGTAGACAAGCGTTCCGTCGGCTTCCTTCAGGATCTCGCCGGGGGCGTTGTCGCCAAGTGCTACCGTCGTCTCTGCAAACACGAGCGCGTGCAGAATCTGTCCGATCGCAATGCCGTCGAGACCGGTCGCATCGTGACGGATCATTTTTGCCTTCTCGGCATCGGTGGTCGATCCGTCGATGAGTCCGAGCGTTGTCCAAGCCGCATAGAGACGGGTAAGGAACTCGGCTCTTGCGAGCGCATCCACATCATTCTTGTAGGTCGTCACAAGTCCTGCATCTCTTGCCGCCTTGAGCGTTGTATAGCTCGTGCCTGCCTTCTCATTCAGCATAGCGAGGATCGACGCCGAAAGCTCTGCGGAATACGATGCCGCACGGATAACCTCGTCGTTGTAGCGGAAGAAGCGCGCACCCGAAATATCATACTCCCAATCGGGATTCACATGATAGGTCTCGGATACCGTTCCGAAGGTTTCAAGCATGACGTAAGCCCACGGCTCCGCCGCGAAATTGTACTCGAAGCCAAACTGCTTTGCAAATGTATGCGCAAAGCTGCCGTCATTGACGTTGTAAACGCCCGTTCCATTGATCTCGTAGCCTTCTTCCACGTGGCTGTCGCCCATAAAGAGTGCGCGGATGCGGCTGTCACTCGCAATAAACTCCGAGAAGTAGTTGTCCCCTATCATGTGGCAGCCGAAGAACACCTGCTTATAGCCCACGGAAACCGCAAGCATTTCGCGGACGGAATCCTTCATCTCCTGAAGAAGTGCCGCATCGGTGCCGACGTGCTGAATGGTAGCCGTAGTACCCGAAAGGAACTTCGTAAGCGGAGCGCCTGCCGTTCTGTGAGAAGCGATCATGCCGAAGGCGGTATCCTTTTCGCCGTTCTTCGTAAAGAGGACAACGTAATCGGTGAGCGAAACGTAGCATATGCTGATGCCGTCCGCAACCTCGACCGTTTCCCCGATCTCGTAGTCGGAGGTCGGCTTCGTGAGGTCGAAGAACCACTCGTCCTTATACACGTCGTGGTTGCCGAGCGTCATAAAGAACGGGAGAGAGGCGTCGGCAATACCGTCACCGTCCGAGTCGAAGGACTTCAATTGATCGTAATACTCGGTTTTGACGTAGTAAAGCTCGTCGTAGTCGCTCATGTAGTAATCGTCAATACTCGTCATACCAAACTTTGAGGGGTTGTTATGGAATTGCTTATACCAGTAATCCATGTCGGTCATATCACCGAGGTACATGACAGCATCGAACGGCTGCTTTTTGTATTCTGCAATGATCGCATCGATCATTGCCTGCAGGTGCGTATCCGAATCCACGCCGTAGTTATTGTGCTGTCCCGACACCGAATTTCCGGCATACCCCGAATTGGTGTACACCGTCGTATACAGCTTGCCCGTCAGGGGGCCGACACGATTGGTTTTGTCAAGGGCGTAATGCTCGTCACTGACGATAAGAACGCGAACACCGTTTTCGGTTCTGTACTCAAACTCTGCGGCGATCTCCTTCGTGAGCATTGCCGCCTCAATGTCGGCAAGTGTTTCCTCGGATGCCGAGAACACCTTGACCGCGACAGCGCTTGCGGCATCCGCCGCACCGAGTGTGACCGAAAGTGCGCCCTCTGCCATTGCGGTATCGTATCCCTTCACGAGACTGTCGTAGCCGAGAACATTACCGTTCCCGTCAAAGATGGCAAGCACGACGGCATAGACGGCAGGATCAATGACCTTCACCGATGCCGATGCCGTACCCTGAGAAAGATTCTGCGCAAAGTCACGCACGGTCAAGACGGGATCGGGAGCTACGTAATCGCCCACGCGGACGAGCGTGATCATCGCGTACTTACCGTAGTTCGCATTGGTCATCGAAAGCGTTGCGTTGCCCGCCGCCAGCATGACCGTTCCGGGCACCCGGAAGCCAACGATGGACTGCGACGCTGCACCAACCTGCATAACGCCACCCATAAGGAGACTATGGCTCCAGCCCTGTGCGTCGGTAACGTCGATGCCGAGGTCGTTACCGCTTGCCATCATGTAGACGGCGTATTCACCGCTCGTGGGAATATTCGCCGTATATTGAAGAACGTCGCCGGGACGCACCCATGCGCCGGTGGAGGATACCGAATATCCCGACATAGAGGTGTTGACCTTTTCCGCCTTGGAATAACCGCCGCCCAGAATATGGATCGCATCACTCGGGATCTCTGCTACTGCGGTGAACTTAAACGCGGACACACCGACGGTGCTGTCACTCGTCTTGACGGTAACCGTATTATTGCCTGTGAGGAGATACTGATAGCCGATCAGCGTGTAGCCGTTTTCCTCGGCAACGCGGTACTGCGAAAGATTTGCGCTGTCGTAGCTATGCTTCGTCGAGCCGCCGTTATAATCCTTGATTCTGCCGCCCGTGGTATAGCCGTTCCATGCAACGTTATCCGTCTGTACGGCGTTTTTAGCGTCGGACACAAGTCCCGTCGCCGTCGTGTTCTGAAGCGTAACCGTCGAAATGTAGCCGTGCGTTGCGTTCAGCTTGGCGTAGATCGCATAATAGCCCTCACGCATTGCCGTGAGATTGAAGGTGAGCGTGTTCGAGGGCTGAAGAACGAGCGTTTCGTCGTAGCCGTCGGTCGCCGCGATGACATCGAGCGACGAAGGATAGGAAAGCTTATCGTCGGTAACCGAAATTTCGGCTTCCTTAAAGCTGATCGTGTAGGTTTCGCCGGGAGCGAGGACGATCTCCTCATCTTCTCCGCCGTTGACCGAAACCGTAACGTAGACGGCGACCGCCGAGGGATTATAGATCGCACCGTCGGCG
>JAZLAP010000279.1:0-5621 GCA_045613265.1 Eubacteriales bacterium
ACATTTGGCGCGGCAGACAGGGAAAGGAAATGGATCCTGCACGAGCCGATTATATGGGCATGCTTGCTACGACCATCAACTCGCTCGCTCTTCAGGATGCCTTTATCCGTTCGGGAATCGAAACACGGGTGATGACCGCGATTGATATGCATCAGTTTGCAGAGCCGTATATCCGTAACCGTGCGCTGCATCATTTGGAAAAGGGACGAGTAGTGATTTTTGGATGCGGTCTCGGTATTCCTTTCCTCTCTACAGATACCGCAGCCGTTCTTCGCGCAGCGGAAATCAATGCCGACATCGTTCTGATGGCAAAGAATATCGACGGTATTTACACCGCCGATCCCCGTGTCGATCCCAATGCGCATAAGATCGATTCGATCGCGTATAAAGAAATTTTGTATCGCGGACTTGCCGCACTGGATTCGACGGCAACGTCCTTCTCGATGGATAATCACATGCCGATCTTGGCGTTTGGTCTTCAGGATCCCGAGAATATTTACCGTGCTGTCATGGGCGAAGAGATCGGCACCATGATCAAAGATTGATCGGACACGCAAATTTTCAAAAAATACATAGTACAATATAAGGAGATTACAAATATGAAACTTGAATTGAAAGACTACGAGGCAAGAATGAAGAAGGCGATCGATTCCTATAAATACAACCTTTCTTCTCTCCGTGCAGGCAAGGCGTCTGCCGACGTTCTGAACAAGGTGAGCGTTGATTATTACGGCACCATGACTCCCGTTACCCAGATGGCAGAGGTCAAGGCAACCGATGCGCGTACGCTTGTTATCCAGCCTTGGGATGCAACGACGGTAAAGTCGATCGAAAAAGCGATCCTTGCATCGGATATCGGTATCACGCCTATGAACGACGGCAAGGTGATCCGTCTGATGTTCCCGCCGCTTACCGAGGATCGCCGTAAGGAGATGTGCAAGCAGGTTTCACGTCTCGGCGAGGATGCAAAGGTAGCGATCCGTAACATCCGCCGTGACGCTAACGATAAGGTAAAGGAAATGAAAAAGGCATCCGAGATGACCGAGGATGAGGCGAAGGCAAGCGACAAGGCAACGCAGGATCTGACCGACAGGTACATCAAAGAGGTCGATGCGGTTGCCGCTGCGAAAGAAAAGGATATTATGGAGATCTGATATGTTTTTCCGCAAGAAAAAGCAAGAGCCGTTATCTCCCGACGACGTGCGTGAAAAGCTGCGCCATATTGCCTTCATCATGGACGGAAACGGCCGCTATGCCAAGCGCCGCGGACTTCCGCGTGAGCAGGGGCATATCGTGGGCGCGAAAAACTTTCTCGACGTGGTACGCCATTGTCGCGACATTGGTATTGACACGGTGACCGTGTATGCTTTTTCGACAGAGAATTGGTCGCGTCCCGAAAGCGAGGTCGCGGGGCTTATGAAATTGTTTGAAGAGCATATTATGGGCGCGTTTGAACGTTGCAAAAAGGAGCATATTCGCGTTGTGTTTTTGGGCGATAAGGCGCCGTTTTCGGCTTCTCTGAGAGAAAAAGCGGAGAAGCTTGAGCGCGAAACCGCTTCTTATACGCAAACCTTGAATGTTGCAATGAATTACGGATCGCGTGACGAGATCGTCCGTGCCTGCAATCAATTGATCGCCGAGGGGAAAACGGTGGTGACGAAGGAGGATATTTCTTCGCATCTGTTTACAAAGGGGTCGCCGGATCCCGATCTCGTGGTGCGGACGGGCGGTGAGCTTCGCGTTTCGAATTTTCTGTTGTGGCAGTCGGCGTATGCCGAATATTATTTTACCGAAACGTTATGGCCTGCTTTGACGGCGGCAGAAATCGATGATATTGTGCGTGCGTATATGAAACGGCACCGTCGTTTCGGAGGACTTTGATCTTTTTGTATTTTATTCTGTTTTTAGGAGTACCGGTTCATGCTAAAACGGTTGTTCACATCGGCGTTTATTTTATCATTTTGCTTGATTTTACTTCTGTTTTCGGTCGTTTTACCGAACATTCCCGTTATGCCTGTCGGCATGGGAGCTTTTGCTGCCTGTGCCACCTTTGAGCTTTTGCGTTGCACGCATTTGGCGCAGAGGGGGCTTGTGGCGTTTCCTGCGTATGTTCTGGCGTTTATTTTACCGATCGGAGCATTCTTTGCCAGAGATATGATGGATTATATCGCGATCGCTTTTTGTGCACTTTTTGCATACATGCTATACTTATTTATCGTCGCGATCTTTTCTCATAACAGTCACAAGCCTGTCATTCCCGCCGATGTTACCGATGCGGAAGGGCAAAAATCAACGCTTTCCGAGCGCGGGCTGTTTTTCAGAGACGTCGCTTTGGCCGTTACCGGACTTATGTATATCGCGGTGTCCTTTACGGGGCTCGTTCTGCTTCGCCGTTATCCGATTGACGGCGTTTCGCATGATTACGGACTCTATCTGTTTGTGACGGTATTCTTTATTGCATGGATGACCGACGTATTTGCTTTCTTTGCGGGGACTTGGTTTGGAAAACATAAGCTGATCCCCGAAGTCAGCCCCAAAAAGTCGGTAGAGGGAGCGATCGGCGGTATCGTTGGCGGCATCGTCGGTTGCGTTGCGTATGCGTTTTTCATAAAGTATGCCACCGTTTATACACCGAATTTTCCGATGTTTATCGTGATGGGAGCGATCGGCTCCGTAGTTTCGCAGGCAGGCGATCTCATCGCTTCTCTGATTAAAAGAGAATACGGCGTTAAGGATTACGGTCAGCTTTTGCCCGGACACGGCGGTATTCTTGACCGCTTCGATTCGATTATTGCCGCAACGACCGTCGTGGTTGCCTTTAGCTTTTTGCACGGCAGCCTCGCTTTGATTACGCTATGACGGCGGCAGGGCAGTATCCGCTTCCGTCATCCCTCGCCGTACTCGGCTCCACCGGAACCGTCGGCATGCAGGGCCTTGACGTAGCAAGAAAGAAGGGAATTCCTGTTTGTTTATTGGCGGCGCACTCCAACATCAAAAGACTGGAAGAGCAGATACGCGAGTTTCGCCCGCGTTTCTGCTCGGTTTTCGATAGGGCGGCAGGTGAAGCACTTCGCATTGCCGTTAAGGATACCGAAACCGAAATTCTGATCGGCGAAAGTGGACTCTTGTATGCGATTGAGGCCTGCGATGCTTCGGTGTATCTGAATGCGATTCTCGGAGAGGCAGGACTTTTGCCTACGCTCGCGGTTTTGAAAACAGGGAAGCGCCTCGCGCTTTCCAATAAAGAGTCGCTTGTGATCGCAGGTGATATTGTGAATGAGTATCTTATGCGCTATGGTTCTGAGATGATCCCTGTCGACAGTGAGCATAGCGCTATTTTTCAGTCGTTAAAGTCCGGCAGAAACGAAGAAATCAAAAAAATCATACTGACGGCATCGGGCGGCCCCTTCTACGGATATTCAAAAGACAGGCTTTCGCGTGTCACGCTTGCCGATACCTTGAAGCATCCTACGTGGAAGATGGGGGCAAAGATCACGGTGGACAGTGCCACGATGATGAATAAGGGCTTTGAGGTTATAGAGGCGATTCACCTTTTTCACGTGCGTCCGGAACAAGTACAGGTAACGGTTCATAAGGAAAGTATAATTCACTCGGCAATAGAATATATTGATAATACGGTGATTGCAGAGCTTTCGGTTCCGGATATGCGTGCGTGTGTGCAATATGCGTTGACTTATCCTGCGCGCACGGCGGCAGTGATTGAACCCTTGGATTTGTTTTCTGTAAAATCCTTGAGCTTTTTACCGCCTGATACGGAGAACTTTCCGCTTCTTCCGCTTGCGGCATCGACAATTGCCGACGGCGGTGCGGTTCCTGCGACACTGAATGCGGCGGACGAGATTGCCGTGGCTGCATTTTTACAGGAAAAAATCTCGTTTTGCCGGATTTCAGACATTGTGACGGATACCGTGGAGACATTGCGCGGACAGGCAAGAAATGCCGTTTCTTTGGATGAGATATTATCTTTTGACCGCGAAGCAAGGCAGATTGCCGCATCGCGGATTTCCCGATAAGGAGTTTACATGAACATCGGCTATATTTTATTTGCAATTCTTATTTTCAGCGCGATTATTTTTATTCATGAGCTTGGCCATTACCTTTTCGCTCGACTGTTTCATGTAACCGTAAAGGAATTTTCGATAGGAATGGGCCCCGAACTTGTGACGTACGAGTCGAAGAAAACCAACATCCGTTATTCCTTGCGCATGTTTCCTTTTGGGGGCTACGTCAGTATGGCGGGCGAGGATGAGGAGAGTGACGATGAAAATGCATTGTCCAAAAAGCCCGCATGGCAGCGTTTTATTATTGTTGCGGCAGGTGCCTCAATGAATCTTTTGTCGGGATTCCTTCTTACCGTGATCTTGATGCTGAATGCAACGCCCGCTTCCAACGTGATCGCAGGCTTTGTTAATAATCCCGAAAGCGAGGTCTCCTCGGCAGATAGCGGTCTTGCAGTGGGAGATCTGATCGTTGCCGTAAACGGAAAAAGCGTGCATATTGCCTACGAGACAGTTTATACGGTCATGCACGATGCGTATGAGACGGTGGACGTAACGGTCATTCGCAACGGAGAGCGCATGACCTTCCGTGTCGATTTTCCTATCGTAGTAGACGAAAGCGGGATGGTGTTCGGCGATTCGGATATTATATTTACGCGAGAAGAGCGGAGCTTTTTCGGAACGTTGCGCCATTCTTTTTTCTATAGTCTCCTCTCCATTCGCATGATATGGGAAGGACTCGGAGATTTCATTTTTGGCCGCGTGAGCATGAATGCCGTGTCGGGACCGATCGGGATCACGTCGGAGCTGACCAACGTGGCGGCAAGTGGGAACTATTTCGGACTTCTGTATCTTGTGATCATCATTTCGATGAACGTCGGTATCGTGAATCTCTTGCCGATCCCTGCGATGGACGGCAGCCGCCTATTATTTCTTCTTTGGGAAATGGTCACACGCAAGCCTGTTCCGCAAAAAATCGAGGGCTTGATACACGGTATTGGTCTTTTGCTTTTGTTGGGCCTTATGATCGTCATTTCCTTCAAGGATATTTTCGCATTGTTCTAACGCATCGGCTTGCGTGAATACAGAAAGAACAAATTAAAAACCGGAAAGGACAAAACGTATATGCAGCTTGTGAGACGTTATACGCGGCAGGTAAAGGTCGGCAATCTTTTGATGGGCGGGATAAATTTCAGAAAACTCTGCAAACTCATCTTCTGAAGAAATTCTTAAATTTTCTTCTAAATCCCATTTTTGCTTAAAGGGATAGTCAGCGCAAAACTCAATTTTTTCAAGCGCCTTTTTTCCTTCCACCTTTTGTATAAAGGTGTAAAACATTCTAGCGTGATTAAATTCGTTAAAAACGACCTTATCAATTACTTCCGCCAAGCAGTTAAGCCCTTCGTTGCGCGCGCCGTATTCTATAAATTTATATCTTGTACGCGCTTGACACTCACCTGCAAAATCCTTTGCAAGATTTATAAAAGTTTTACTTTGTTCTAGTTTCATAAAAAAACACCTCCGATAGAATAATTCCCATCGAAGGCCTTTTTTATACTTATAATTTTATTCTGAACGAAGTGCTTTTACGGGATCTTTTTT
>JAZLAP010000280.1:0-7434 GCA_045613265.1 Eubacteriales bacterium
TGCACCAAACGGCTCTTTCCCTTTGTGTGCGCAGAGAAAGCGTTATTCCTCGTCGAGTTTCGCTTCGGTTTCTGCTTGAATCCTTGTGTCGTAGGATAAAAGCGGCGCAATATCCTTGTGCTTGATCCTTCTGTCCACGTAATTTTTTGTGATCTTCAGAACGAGAGGGAACAGGGCAAGCACGCCGATCAGGTTGGGGATCATCATAAGACCGTTGAAGGTATCCGACAGATCCCACGCAAGACCTCCGTCTATGACGGCACCCGTTACCATCATCGCAACGAAAATGACCTTGTATATCTTGACGCCCTTTGATCCGAACAGATATTCGACCGCCTTGGAGCCGTACTGCGACCAGCCAAGCACCGTTGTGAAGGCGAAGAACAGCATCGCAATGGCAACAAACCATGCGCCGGGCGTACCGAAAATGTCAGAAAAGGCGGTGGAAACCAGCGTGTCTCCGTTTGCGCCCGCTACCGGTGCGCCCGTGGAAAGATCAATGTATCCCGTTGACAAAACGACGATCGCCGTCATGGTGCAAACGATCATGGTGTCAAAGAAAACCTCGAAAATGCCCCACATGCCCTGCTTTACAGGTTCCTTAACGTTGGATGAGGAGTGTACCATGACCGACGAGCCGAGGCCCGCTTCGTTGGAAAATACGCCGCGTTTAAAGCCCTGTGTCATCGTTTTTTGGATCAGCACACCCAGTCCGCCGCCCAAAAATGCGGCAGGAGTAAAGGCAAACTTGAAGATCGATACGAACATGGGGCCGATCTGCATAATGTTCATCGCCATGATGACTACGGAGCCGATGATGTAAAGGATTGCCATGAAGGGTACAACGACCTCTGCAAATTTGGCAATGCGCTTAAGACCGCCGATGATGATGAGCGCACCGACAAGAAGCAGGGCAATGCCAATCAGCAAATGAATAATATTGATCTCCGTTCCGGGGACGGTGCCGAGCGATACGTTTTTGAAGAAGGCGGCATCCATGTTGAGAACGATCTTGTTGATCTGCGCCATGTTACCGATACCGAAGGAAGCGAGAATGGCAAAGCATGCGAATAAAACTGCAAGCACGCGGGAAACGGGACGCAGCCACTTCTTACCGTAACGCTCCCCGAGACCGTCGCGGAGATAATACATCGGACCGCCCGACCATTCGCCGTCCTTGTTTTTACGGCGGTAGAAAATGCCGAGGACGTTTTCCGAAAAGTTGGTCATCATCCCGAAGAAGGCGGCAATCCACATCCAGAATACCGCACCGGGACCGCCTGTGACAATAGCGGCGGCAACGCCCGCAATGTTGCCCGTGCCGACCGTAGCCGCAAGAGCGGCGCAAAGTGCCTGAAATTGCGATATGCTTTTACGGTCTGTGTTTTTCGTGCTTTTGCTGTCCTTTTTAAACACGCTGGCGATGGTTTGCTTCCACCAATGACCGACGTGTCTTACCTGGAACGCCCTGGTTCCTACGGTCAGCAAAATGCCCGTTCCGATCAAAAGAATGAGGCCGGGTAAGCCCCAAACGGCTCCGTTTACCGCATCGTTAACAGATGATACGGCATCTAAAAAATCTTTCATAGCTCCTCCACGGTGAAAAATAAAATTAATAAATAAAAAGCAGGTGCGCGGAGCACACCTGCAAAAAACACATGCTGTATAAAGCAGTTGGTCTTTGTCCTTTTGCCTGAGAGATTGCGCATTTCACGCTTGCCCCTTCGGCCCCCTTACGGGTGTCTCCAAAGCTCCGTCAGCATTCAGTCCTCATCCATAGGACACCTGAGAGCGTTACTCCTTCGGCTGTGTAACCACAATTTCCTGAATGCATCATACGGAATATTCACTTTACTCGTATTATAGCACATTTGTCGGCATTTTTCAATGCCTTTTTACATTTTTTGCGATTAAATTTTTATCATAACGCAAAATACCGAAAGCGTGACATTCACCGCTTTCGTTTTAAGGAAGCGACCGTGCAAAAGCTTTGCCTTGCATGCAGCAAAGCCGACCGCCATGCACAAAAAACAAAAAATAAGAAATTTCGAAAAAAGTATTGACAAATTCGGGGGGGGGGGGTATAATATTTTAGGGCTGTTTTTTGCCAAAAGAGTGCTTCCGAAAAATGGTTTCGCCAATGAACATATTTTAGGAAATAACGGCTATTTTTGGAATAAAATACAAAAAATGTATTCAAAAAAATACCATTTTCACAAAAATGACGAAAAAAGTAAGATTCAGACGACGAAAAAATAAAAAGTAGTCTTGCTTTTTTTATACCGTTTTGCTACAATATTATTGTATAATCATAATGCGTTCTTGCAGCACCGCATCTTTTTATCTATAATAGCAAAATGTCACTATAGCATAATTTTTTGTCAATCCTCTATATGAAACACGGAATGTTTTGTGCTATACTTGCATTGTACTGTAAGCAAAAACCGTAGGTCCATATTCACATACGTTATTCCTAATTATGTAAATATAAATAAGGAGAGAAAACATGAAAAAGGCAAAGCTTATTCTCGCATTTCTTGCAACCCTTTTCCTGCTCTGCGCGTGCGTAGTGTTACCTACAGCCGCAGAGGAGGAGCATCCCTATATTACGGAGGGTGTCGTGACCTACGACGGTCTGCAGGCACGCACGAAGGGAGACTACATGGGACTTCGGTCGATCTATACTGTCGATAACGAGCTGGTGGAAGATCTGGTTGCACAGGGTCACACCGTGCAGTACGGCGCATTGATGGGCATCGGCAGTGTGAACGGCTCTCCCGTTCTCGGTGTCGATGGTCTTAAAGTCGTGATCGGCAACAATAAGATCACTGCAAACCACAGCTTCGCTTCTGCCGTCGTCGTTTACGACTCGACGGGCGTTTATGACGCATCGGGAATCTACGTCTCGCAGGGCGAGATCAAGAGCCGCTTTGCCTACACGACGACCTATAAGCCCGCCGCCGAGAACGCACTGATGCTCAAGGAAACCGAGCTTGTCTACCGCGCGTTCCTGATCGTTGACGGTGAGGTCATTTACATAGACGCCGTTGGTGAAACCTTCGGTCAGGAGACGAGCACCTACGGTGTCGCAACCTCGCTTTACGAGGTCGCCGACTACTGGTTGGGCATTCCCGCATACGAAAACAACCCTTCGCTCCGCAAGATCATCGCTTCCTGTATGGATAGCAGCTTCACGAAGGAATTCGACGGTGGCGTTGCGCTGACGACGAACGTATCGGGCTGTACGGTCACGGTTCCCGCAGCCAAGGCGGGTGTTTACGCCGTTAAGATGAACTACGTGCATCCCACCGCCAATAGCGGCTACCGTTTCACGGTCAAGAATACGACGACGGGTGAGATCGCGCACGCAAAAATGCCGATCAATACGAGCGGCGACGGCACGACTCCCGCATGGTCGGCAAACTTTATCTACCTCTATCTCAAAGAGGGCGAAAACGTTTTGCAGATTGCGGCGGACTCTGCCATAAAGAAGCTGTACGGCATTGAGCTTACGCAGGCGTTGAACACGCCGGTTGAGGACACTGCGGCAAATCGCGTAACCACCGCGAACACGAGCTTCTGGTACAACGGCGAAAATATCGGTACGCCGTATAACGACAAGCTTGGAACCGGTACGAGCCAGAAAACGAATTTGTTCAATAAACACAGCGCGGGTAACATATACTTCGTTCGCACCGGCGTTACCGCAAAGCATACGCTTTCGGTCAACGCGACCGCGACCTACGACCTCTATATCGTCGGTACGGCAACGGGGACGACGGTGACGGTCAGCGTCTCGGGTCAGACGAAGACGGCGTCGGTACCCGCAGCCTACGTGCCGGGCGCAGGCACGCAGTCTATTACCTCGGAGGGGAGCGGCACGAATCTGATCAAGATCGGCTCGTTTAACCTTGAGGAAGGCGAAAACCTTCTCGAGATCACGAACGGATTCTACCTTTCGTTCGGCAGCATCGTCGCCGTAAGACAAGCGCAGGACGTCGTTCTCTACGACGCGGACGGCACGACCGCGCTTTCGACGCAGAAGGTCTACGACATTTCCGACGTGGTTTATCCGACGAATATAAAGATCCCCGCAGGCTACGACGACGTTGCGGGCTGGACGCCGCTTACTTATAATGAAGAAACCGGCTGCTATGAGTCGCAGGTCATCTACGGTAAGTACTACACCGTTTCCTTCTATGACTACGACCAAACGACGCTCCTTTCGACGATGGAGATCGTCGCGGGCTCGGACAACGCAGGCCCCGATATGTCGGGCGACAAGACCTTCAAGGGCTGGTCGACGCCGCTCTCCGAGATCAATGCGGATTGCTCCGTTTACGCCGTGAAGAAAGAGACGAGTGTGTCGGTTTCGGCGTCCGACGTCGTTCTTGCCTCGGCTTCCTTTAGTAAGGTAGCCGCAGACGCGACCTACTCGGATTTCGAGGGCTACTACACGGTCACGGCGACCGAGAGCGCATTCGTAGCGGGCGCAGTCTATACGAAGGACGGCGACACATACAACCTCGCCCTTACCGATACGGGCGACACCTATTACGCCTTGACGGTAACGCCGGTCGTAGCGACCTCGTCGTCGACGCTTACCGACTACTACACCTACACCTATACGATCGCGGACGAGAGCCCCGTGAAGACCGTGGCGGCAACCGAGGCGGACAATTTCTACACACCCGCAACGGCGACCACCACCGACGCGATCTACTTCCCGAACCGCTCGGGCATTCTTCCCTCGACGACCTACGTTTCGGTTTTCGTAACGGTAGACTATACGGGCTATTATCAGGTTAACATCGGCACGTCGAAGATGTATTCGCATTATCCGAGCATCCGTAACATGACGACCGAGGCGCAGAATCCGAACGTTGAAGCGTTCATGACGAACCGCACCACGGGTGCGCGTATCAGCGGCACGAAGGTGACGGGCAACAAGGCAAACGCGCTCTTTGCAACGGCGTCGAAAGCTTACACGATGGGCTGGCTCTATCTTGCCGAGGGTGTGAACGAGATTCGTCTCTACCATAACTATCACTCGAACAACGGAACGGGAAGCGCCTTCTCGACGGTCGATTTCACGCTTCTCCGCGAGCACGACGTCGAAAGCAGCCTTGCATTTGAGATCACCACCTCGAAGGCAGGCTGGGTATACAACGACGGCGGCAACGATACCGCATACGGCTCGGGCACGGGCTATATCCGCGTACAGCCGCAGTCAACGAAGAACCAGAATATGCCGTACGACTTCCTTGCGAACAAGACTCTGGACACCGAAAAGACGGCACAGGTCAATAACGCCGCCATCCCCGAGGGCGCGACCCTCGGTACGCGCTCGGTGACGCTGAAGGCGGGTACCTATTCGCTCGTTGAGTATATTAACAGTAGCGGTCACAAGATCTCCTACATCTTCACGAAGGCAGACGACGCAAGCCTTTCGGTGACGGCAAGCTCGAATGTAACCTCGGCAAACCCCGGACACTCCTTCTGTGCCTTTATGGAGATGACGGGTCCCACCGTCACGATCCCCGAGGATGGCACGTACAACGTCTCGGTCGTGGCGACCTACGCGAACAACTACATCTCCTTCGCCATGTTCCACCTCGTACCCGTCGAGGGTGAAACGCATACCGTTAAGTTCTACGACGGCGACGGAAACCTTCTGTCGATCCAGTCGGTCGCGGACGGCACGGCGGCGATCGCTCCCGACGTTTCTGCCGACGGCTTCCTCGGCTGGAGTGCGGATTTCTCGAGCGTCACCGCCGATATGCAGATCTACGCAACCTACGACGTCCGTTACACGGTCAGCTACTACGACGATAACGAGGTGTTGATCAAAACCGAGTCGGTCGGAAAGGGCAATGCGGCAACGCCGCCCGACTACGGTGACTATAAGGACTTCAAGGGCTGGTCGACATCGGCTGACGAATATATTGCGGCAGATTTTTCGCAGGTCACCGGAAATATGAAGGTTTACCTCTTCCAAAAGCAGAAGAACGCTTCCGTCTCTGCATCCGATGCGATCCTTGCCTCGGCATCCTTCACGAAGGTGACCGAGGGAACGGCGTATAACGCATATACGGTTTACTATTCCGTCGAAGCGACCGTGACTGACTTTGCTTCGGGCGAGGTCTACACGAAGGAAGGGGACTCCTATCACCTTGCCTTTACCGATACGGGCGATACCTACTATACGCTTTCGGTAACGCCTATCGTGGCAACCGCGGAGACGACGCTCACCGATTATTACACCTACACCTACACGATGGCTGACGACAGCCCCGTTAAGACGGTCAGCACCACCTTCGGCAACAAAATGTATGCTCCCGCAACGGCGACCACCGATGCGGCGTTCTGGCTCGTCAACAGCGGAACGATGCAACACTACGTCACCGTCAGAGTCTACGTGGACTATACGGGTCTTTACAAGCTTTCTCTCACGGGCGACACGGCAAAGATGGTTTCTTGGTACGGCTCCGTCCGTAACATGACGACTGCGGCGGATAACCCGAATATTGAGGCTTATATGACGAACCGCTTCACCGGCTTCCGTATCGGTACTTCCGGCAAGGGCTTGGGATCGCAGAACGTCGGCCATTTCCTCTCCAAGGGAAAGACCTCGACTGCGACGGCAGGCTACCTCTATCTTGCCGAGGGCTGGAACGAGATCAAGCTCACCCAAGAGGAGAATAGCAGCAACAACTCTCGCGTGCTTGCTGCAACCGAGATCAAATTTACGCTACAGAGGACAATCGACGAGGGTGGTGCGGTTGTAGAGAAGTACACTTCTCCCGCAAGCACGACTCACAGCTACGGTCAAAACAATGCGGGTGCGGCATATACGCGTTACCAAAACGTATCTCTCCCTCAAACCGTTATCGATCAAAGAACCGTTGCGGTAAATGCAGGTGCGTACAACATCTACTTCTTCGGTTGCGATTCGGGCGGTACGCTGGAATACACCTTTACGCATAAGGAAACCGGAGAAGCCGTTACGGTAAGCCTTGCGCTTCCGAGTAAGGACGGCGGGCACAGCTATGCGGCACACGTTGAAAACCTTGTCGGAACGGTAACGCTGCCTTATGACGGTGCATACTCGCTTACGGTAAAGCTCACAAAGCTTACTAACTACGCATCCTTTGCCTTGATTCGCCTCGCACCCATCGTGGGTGAAACGCATACCGTCACCTTCACCGATACCGACGGCAGCATTCTTTCCAAGCAGACGGTTATCGAGGGTGCATCGGCAGTCGCTCCCGATATGTCGGGCGATGCAGGCTTCATCCGTTGGGATAGCGACTTCTCCGCTGTCACGGGCGACACGACGGTAAAGGCGGTACGTAAGCATACCGTCACCTTCCGTACGCACGACGGCACCCTCATTGTGAGAAAGGAGACCGTAACGGGCGGTACGGTAATTGC
>JAZLAP010000281.1:0-11153 GCA_045613265.1 Eubacteriales bacterium
GCATTATCGTGTGCGAGAAGGACGAAAACCGTATCAAGTTTGTGAATGAGCATTATTCAAACGTGTTGACAATTACACCCGAAGAATGCCTTGATTTCGTTCGTGAAAACAGCGATCACGGCGGTGCAGACGTGGTGCTTGAGGTGGCAGGAGCAGGGAACACCTTTGAGCTTGCATGGCAGTGCGCTCGCCCGAATGCGATCGTCACGATTGTGGCGCTTTACGATAAGGCGCAGACTCTGCCTCTGCCGGATATGTACGGCAAAAATCTGACCTTCAAGACCGGTGGCGTTGATGGTTGCGACTGTGAAGAAACGCTGAAGCTCATTGCCGAGGGCAAGCTTGATACCGAGCCGCTGATCACGCACACCTATCCACTCTCACAGATCGACGAGGCGTATGAGCTGTTTGAAAACAAACGCGACGGAGTAATTAAGGTCACGATGGAGTGTTGATTTTTGTGTATAACAAAAGGCGACAGAGAAACCTGTCACCTAAATGTTTACAGAATTATGTTGAAAAAGAACGAATTTTATGGTACAATGTTTACACAAAGAAATTTCTTCAAGGAGTAAGGCATGGGGACATTAAAAATCAAAAATATTATGTTTGGGAAAATAGATGGATACAATGAATTTTTGGAGTATGGCGATGATGCTTGTAAGCAATTTTTCTTTGAATTTCCCAACGTAGATATAAATAAAGTTCTAAATGGAAGTGTATACTATATATGTGGTGAAAAAGGCACCGGAAAAACTATGCTTCTAAAATATCTTGAATCAAGGGCAAGAGAAAATCCAGAGGTTTGTAGCGAATTTATTCGTTTTAAGAAAGAGGTTGATGAAGATCAAAGGAATCAGCTCAAGAGAGCATCTTTACCAACGCAGCCATTCGAAGAGATAATAGATAAGGATGTGCCCCTGGATTCGACTATAGATTGCACTTTGGCATGGCAAGTATATTTGATAAAGTGTATAGTTTTTACATTAGAAAAATTTCAAGTAGAGGTATTCGATAAAAAAGATATAATATGGAAAAATCTATCATTACTTTTGAAAGCAATGTATAGTGATTCTATTATGGAATTAGCGTTGAAAAATGGCGTAAAGAAAATATTGCCCAAAATTAAAAAAGGTAATATTGAATTGAATTTGGGTCTTGGGAAATTAGATTTTGAATTGGAATGGAACGATGAAAGCAAAAGAAGTGTGTCATTTTCATACATAGCTAAAAAAGTAATTGAACTATATAGCAATTTAACTCCAACCAAAGGAAAATTTTATGTTTTTATTGATGAACTTGAGCTTTCATTGAAAAAGACAAAAAAATATGAGAGAGATATAACTCTAATAAGAGATTTGATTTTTGCAATACAGTATTTATCGGAGATATCCAAACAACAAAAGTATAATATTTATTTGATTACGGCAATTAGAAATGATGTTTATCGTCATGTTTCGGCTAAAGGTTTGGAGACAAACAAACCTATACATGATTATGGCATTCAAATTTCATGGCAACAAAAGGGCGGGAATATTGAAGATCATCCGTTGCTTAAAATGTTAGAGAAAAAAATTAACTATAGTGAAAAGGCCATGGGAGTCGCGGTTACAAAAAATATCTGGTCAGAATATTTTACGAATAAGATTTATGATACACAGCCGCAAACATTTGTACTAAGGCAAACTTGGCACAAACCGCGAGATTTAATTAGACTATTTAATATTATACAAGAAATCCAAGGAGAAAAAACAATAGTCAATCAGGAAACCTTTGAACGAGTAAGACAGCGATATGCGGAAGAATCATGGTCGGAAATGGAAGAAACTTTAACAGTAACATATTCAGATAAAGAAGTAATAGGAATACGACAGGTGTTGACCGGGATAAGAGTTCCGTTTACTTTGTCAGAGTTCATCTCCGCTATAGATGGAAAAAAAGAACTTTTTGATGAAGTAGATGTTTTGGACAGAAGTGGTCACAAGCCTTTGGAAATATTAAGAGATCTATATGATATAGGTGTAATAGGAAATTATGGTAATGTTCCTAGATTTATCTTCTTGGGAGATCAAGAAATTAATCCTATGGCAAGTTTCACATTGCATTATCCTTTGCTAAAGTTTTTTGGTGCATCAATTAAGAGATTCGAAAAGTCTGTTAACTAATTTATAAAAAACATAGAGGCGGTAATCGCAGCTCGCGGTTACCGCCTTAAACATATCGAAAAATCCCCGAATTTACCTCAAAAATCAACATCAATGGTCTAACATGTCGTCATTGCCAAAAATAGGCACATTCTACCCGGTAAACAGGGAAGAATGTGCCTGTAATCAATATCACGAAAACGCGAGATTTCGCGAGGATTTGCGAGAAAACAAAAGAAAATCGGAGGTTCGATTGAACCTCCGATTTTGGTCTGAGTGACAAGACTTGAACTTGCGGCCTCTACCACCCCAAGGTAGCGCGCTACCAACTGCGCCACACCCAGATCTAAGCACTCGTATATTCTATCATGTTTAACACACAAAGTCAAGTCTTTTTTGAAAAAATATCGGGATTTTTTAAAATAATTTTTTAAAGTGAATTCTACAGCGATATTCAAGGCGGAATTTAATGTGTGAATGCACGAAAAATTTTGAGCACATGTCAGAAGCTTTGGAAAAACGTTTTACGCTTGCGCGGATGAATGAGATATGCCAAAAAAAGAAAGAAACACCGGTAGTCCGAGGATGCTTGAAGCATCGAACCCTTCTACGAAGGCTCGGCACACCGCTGGTGCTCTTTCTAATACCAGTATAACCGATCCTGCCGAAAAAAGCAATGCCCCCGCAAAAATTCTTTAAAAAACCTCCGAAAAAGCGTTTTGCCCCGGATGCGGACACTTATTCCTACGACACGTTAACCAAAAAGAGCGACTTGTCGGTGGTGACCTTCCCGACAGAGCTTCCCGTGACGGAAAAAGGCGAGCTTAACGGTAGCGCGAAACGAAAGACGGAGATGTCCTATGTGCTTCTCGGTGCTTGCCGCTTTTTTTCCTGCATATTCGCCATAAATAAAACTTATAGCAAAAAGCTTGGATATAACCTCAGAATCTATTGACAAACGTATAAAAATGGGGTACAATAATAAGGCTGAGAACAGTAAAAGGAGATATAACGATGGATTATCAAGGAACGATATCACGAGGTATTCGCGCACCTATCATTCGTATGGGCGACGATCTCGTAAAGATCACTGCCGATTGTGTGTGCAATGCGGCTGAGTCGGGCAACTTTCCGTTGCAGGAAAAGGACGTTGTTGCCGTTACCGAGGCGGTGCTTGCCCGCGCACAGGGCAACTATGCGACGATTGAGCAGATCGCTGCGGACGTCAGGAGCAAATTCGGAGACGAAACGGTGGGTCTTGTGTTCCCGATTTTTTCGCGCAACCGTTTTTCCATGATCCTGAAGGGCATTGCGCTGGGAGCAAAAAAGCTGGTCGTTCAGCTTTCCTACCCCGGTGATGAGGTCGGCAACAGCTTTATTACCTATGAAGATATGATGGAAAAGGGCGTAAACCCTTACACCGACGTGTTTACGGGTGACGAATTCCACGAGAAGTTCGGTGACGTGCGTCACACCTTCACGGGCGTTGACTATATCAATTTCTACCGTGAGACGGGCGGCAACTGCGAGGTCATTCTTGCCAACAACCCGGCCGAGATTCTGAAGCATACGAAGTACGTGATCAACGCTGACATTCACACGCGTGTTCGTACGAAGCGGATGCTTGAGAAAGCGGGTGCCGCGAAGGTTGTGAGCCTTGATGAGATTCTTTCGCGTTCGGTGGATGGCAGTGGCTACAACGAGCAGTACGGTGTTCTCGGAAGCAACCTTGCTACTGAGAGCAGTGTCAAGCTCTTTCCGCGTGACGCACAGAAATTTGTGGACGATCTGCAGGCAGAGCTTCTTCGTCGTACGGGCAAGACGATCGAATGCATGGTATACGGCGACGGCGCCTTCAAGGACCCTGTCGGCGGTATCTGGGAGCTTGCCGATCCGGTTGCCGCTCCTGCATTCACCAAGGGTCTTATCGGACAGCCGAACGAGATCAAGCTGAAATATCTTGCCGATAACGATTTCGCCGATCTGTCGGGCGAAGAAGCCATTGAGGCTATGAAAAATTCGATTCGCAATAAGGCAGACAATATGGTCAACGATATGCGCAGTCAGGGTACAACGCCCCGCCGCCTGACCGACCTTCTCGCCAGTCTTGCCGATCTTACGAGCGGAAGCGGTGACAAGGGTACGCCGATCATTCTGATCCAGAACTACTTCAAGAACTTTTCTATGTAACCATAGCGAATAAATAAGGGAACGATCTTGTGTGCAAGATCGTTCCCTTATTTATTGACTTTTTCGGTTTGCAGAGAATGGCGATACCGCAAGGGCGACATACCGAAGCGTTGGGTAAACAATTGTGAGAAATGCTGTGCATCGCAAAAGGAAAGATCCGATGCAACCTGTGATACGGGAATCCGTGTATCGGCGAGAAGGCTTGCGGCAACTTCGAATTTTTCACGCAGGATATATTCCTTGATCGAGCAGCCGTATGCCTTGCGAAACAAAAGCCCCGCTCCGCTCGTTGAACGGAATACGAGATTTGCGACATCGCCGATCTTGATATTCTCCATAATATGATTATGAATGTATTCGCACATGATACGCAGGTCACGCAGCTGCTTTGATTCGTTGCTGATGTGAACGATATGCGAGACCTCTTGTACGAATTTGACGAAGCTGCGCAGAAAGGCATCGTATGTCTCGGTATCGCCGTAACCGATGCGCGAGGCAAGCTCAAACAGGCGGCTGAGATGCGAAAGCGTTGCGGGAAAGTCAACGGAGAAGGGCTCGTCAAGGTCGTATAGCTTCAAAAGCGAGAGGCTGAAGGGAAAGGATACGTTCAGCCAATAGATCTCCCATGGATCGTCGGGGTCGGTTTCGTATTCCCATTCCTCACCGGGGCGGTACAGATAAAGCTCGTTTGCTTTTGGGGAAAAGCGTCTGTGTCCGAGACGGAGCTTGCCCTTGCCCTTGACGAAAAACATAAAGCAGTAGTGAGCGGGCGATGAAAAAAAGCAGTAGTAATTCGGCTTGCAGACGGCATGACCGATCAGGAAATGCTCGTGCTGCTTCAAGCCGCGGAATCTGACGCAGTAGGTTTTTTCACTGCCCTCATGGATGCGCAGAATTTGCGTTTCTTTCATGTTACGGCCTCCCTTCTTTTTTTCATTGTATCACAAAAGATACATATAAGTAAAGGTATTTTTATAAAAAAATCTTGAAAAACACAAAAAGTTTGTTAAAAAACACAAGAAATCAGCATTGTCTTGTGCTATAATAAAAACGTAACTTCTAAAAAGGAGAAAAACAATGAAAAAGAGACTGGCATTTCTTCTATCCATGGTTCTTACGCTTGCCTGCCTTTATGCGCTTCCCGTTTTTGCAGACGGTGATAGCTATACGGCAGAGGACGTGTTGACCTATAACGGTCTTTCGGCACGCGTAAAGGACGACGTACCGGGCATTCGCTCGCTCTATACCGTCGACAAAGCGGCGGTCGCCTACCTCGAATCGCAGGGCTATACGGTGGCTTACGGCGCCGTGATGGCGATCGGTGAAAAGGATGGCACCGTAATAACGGACGGTGACACGCTTCGCACCGCACGCACGCTTTCGGTCTTAAAGACCGAGACGAGCTACAAGGCAAACGGCGCATACGCCGCCGCCGTTACGGTCTACGAAACGGGAGACCCCGATTACGCAACGGGAATCTACGTTTCCGAGAATGCAACGACCGCGACCTTTGCCTATACGACGACCTATACGAAGGCAGAGAATCGCACGGTTTCCTATCTTGAAGGCGTGCAGCTTTGCTATACGGGCTTCGTCGCGTTGACGAAGGACGGCGTTACGACCTATACCTACGATGTTGCCGTCGGTAACGAGTTCGGCAACGAAAGCGGCAAGTACGGCGTACATACCTCGGTCTACGAGGTTTCGGACTACTTCCTTAACAGCTATCGCGCGAGCAATAGTGACGAAAAGTCACCGTTCGCCGAGAACGCAACGCTCCGCAAAACGGTGGCAACCTGCGGTATCGTTGTCGGCTACGACGACATGAAAAAGAACGGCTCTGCGACCTCGATCGCCGCCGACGCGACGGCAGGCACCGATGCGACCTACGTCGTGAACGGTACGGGTTCGGGCAACGGCATTACCTTTACCGTTCCGAATGCAAAGGCGGGTATGTACAGCGTCCTCGTCCGCATGACGAACAACAATAAGGTAACGAGCCAGATCAGCCTTGAAGCAAACGGCAGACATTACGCAGGCAGAATCATTGCGGGCGATACGCTTGCCTCTGCCAATCTTGCCGTTTCCTCGACCGACGGCTACCGTGACTGTATGTTCCACGTGATGCTTGACGAGGGCGACAACGCTTTTAAGCTGTATATCACGAACGGAACTTCTAACAACGCTTTCGGCGTTGCCTCCGTAAAATTTGTGTTGGATGAAGAAATTTCTCCGAAGGACGTCGTTCTCGGATATGAAAATCTCGCATCCGGCCCCTCGGGATACTCCAAGTACGAGACGGGATCGGGCTTGTTTTCCAAGACCTACGTTGTGTTTGCGCAGAATGGTGAATTCACCTACAACGTGAAGATCCCCGTCGGCGGCACCTACCGTATGGTTGCACTTTCTACCTTCCAGGCAAATACAACCGTTACGACGACCTTTGTCGACGCAGAGGGGGCTACGGTTGGAACGAGCAGCTTCGGCGCTACGGCGCAAATGAAGCACGACAGCTCGCGCTCCTTGCAGGTGGTCAACGCCTTCGGAAGCTTTGCGCTTCCCGCAGGCGACCTCACGCTGAAGGTCAAGTCGACGGGTCAGCTCGCGCTTTCCAACATCGCACTGATTTACGAGGAGCCTGTTACGGAGGACAGTGCCGAAAAGACCACCACCTTCGACTTTGTCGCAAAGGATCAGACGCTGTCTTCGGCAGAGATCCTTACGAACGGCACGGTCTTTATGACGCGCAGTTCGAGCCTTGTGATGAAGAACGTCAAGATCGAAGAGGCGGGCGTCTATCGCCTTTCGGGCAAGTACAACACGAACGGCGGTAAGATCCATTACCTCACGATGAAGTCGAATATCGACACCGCGCACGGCATGGAGTCACGCCTCATGTCGGCAAGCACGAAGACGAGCTTTACCGACAAAGAGGAGTTCTCGGTCAGCGATCTTTCAACAAGTTATAGCGATGCGGATGCACTCGGCTTTATCTATCTTTCCGCGGGTACGCACACCCTGACCTTGAAGATCGAGGGTTCGAGCGGTATGAACGGCTTCGGTATCTACAACCTCCGTCTTTCGATGGAAACGGCACAGCCCGACGGCTCGATCCGTATTTCAGGTAAGAGTTACGATACGGCAACTGCCGTTAATGTGAATGCAAACCCTTCTTCTTACGGCTCGAAGGCGGTGCTTCTTGAATATGCAAACAGCACGGCGGCGCACGCCGAGTATCACTTCACGCCTACGGTTTCGGGAACTTACAGTCTCTACGGAATGATCAATGACCGCGTCGGTAAGACCGACGTCTTCACCGTTACCGATGCGCTGGGTAATGAAGTAAAAAAAGTAGAATTTGTCACGCAGGTATCGAAATGGATGAGATCCAGTGGATCGCACTACGGCTTCGGCGACGCGGGTGCGGCTGTGATCGAAACGCATCTTGCGGACGGCATCCGTCTGGAAGCGGGCAAGACCTACACGCTTTCGGCAGATGCTACGACAAGCGCCTCGCGTCTGCATATTGCCGATCTCCGTCTCGTTCTGACCGAGCGCGAGGTGACTTATTATGAAAAGGTTGACGTTGACTTTACGGCGGGCGCTATCGATGCTTCGACGGGTGAGGCGGTTGAAAAGGCAGATTCGTTTGTCACAGAGCCGCTTCTCATCCCGAAGGCGGGCACGACGCTCCGCCTCGTGACGAGCGCATCGAAAGCAGGCGCTTTGACGAGCGCAAATATCGCGGTCGTCGCGTATAAGCCCACCGCTGTCGGCTATATTGCCGATATTAACTCCGCATTGACGGTTGTCGGCGGCGGCTACACGGCAAGCGAAGGCGTCGTGATCGGCGGCGGTTATATCTCCTATTATATTACCACCACGGAAGACAACACGATTCTCCGCTTCTCCTGTATGGCAAAGGAAGCATCCCAGATCGGACTTTACTATGTTGCTAATGAGGAGACAGCCATCACGGTTGCCGACCTCGGCGACGTGGATATGTCCATAAGCTACAGCTTTGACGAAAGCGCGATCGGAGCCGATGTTGCCACGCTCACGTCCACCGTTAACATTACGGGTGTCGCAAACGGTACCGTTATCGGTCTTGCCTACGATGCGGGCGACTATCTGATCGGTACGGCAATCGCATCCAAGTCCGAATACAAAGAGTCTGTCACGCTCGACTTTACGAGCGGCAACTACGAGGGAACGGTTGCATCCTTGCGCGTTCTCATCGTGGATAACACCGAAAACTACGGCAATCTCGCCGAAAGCGCACTCTGCCGTAACGGAAAAATAACGCTCGTTCCTGCCGACGCCTTTACGGTCGACGGCGAATACATCCGCAATATCGGCGGCGTTCCCAACGCCGTGATCGTCTATCCCGAGGACATGGATGTGAATGGCAGTGTGACAACGCTTACGGACGGTACGAAGCTGCTGAACGCAGGCTCGTCGAACTATATCGAGTTCACCGTTAACACAAGCGTTGCAGGTGCATACCTCGTCGATATGAAGCACGAGCGCTGTGACGGCTACATCCAGTATCTCTACGTGAAGAACACGACCTATTCCGCATGGAATGAGACGGGACACGGCCTCGGCCGTCTCGGCGATTATGCAAACCCGACCGCATCCAACGCCGAGACCGACGGGGATTACGCGGCGCAGGCGCTTAACTTTGACGGCGAGGCAGAGGCGTATGTGTATCTACTTAAGGGTGAAAACAGAATCCGCATTTACATGACGGTCAACGTATCGGGCAACAAGCTCGGCGTCGGCGACATCCGCTTTGTTCCCGCATACGAATCGACCGACGACACGGTCGTGATGACGGTCGCAGACCTCGGTTGTCCGAGCGGCTACACGAACACCGTCAGCTCGGGCTCGAGCCTCAATAACAACGGTTACTTCCTGCGTAACGGCTCGACGGTCTACTTCAACATCACGGTTCCCGAAAACGGAGAATATACCCTCGCTATGCTCGGCTCGGGCGACGGCGGTGAGTATTCCTTCGATTCCGTCGATACGACGCGCTTCTTCTTTCCCGCAAACGGCAGCTATACGGGCGACGTTGGCGGCGCTTCGACCGCGATCCGTCCCGTTACGCTCGGTAAGCTCAACCTGACGCAGGGCACGCACACCGTATGCCTTACCGTCTCTTCGGGCTGGCTGCATTTCAATATGCTGCTCCTTGACAAAACGGGCGAATACGACAACACCAATACCTATGAAATCGAGCTTGACACCTTCAAGATCGGTCTTGACGGCAGCTTCTCCTACGGTTACCACGTGATCGGTGCCGCTCCCGTTACGTTCGATTACGCCCTCACCGAAAAGCTGTTCGTTACCGTTACCGACAGAAATGGCGAACAGAGCTACACACTGACGAATACGCGTGACAGCTACAATACAAAGCACGTCTTTACGGGCGATGCCGTCACGGGACTCGTTTCGATCAAGCTTTCCTACGCACTCTACTACGGCGATACGCTTCTTTACGAAGCAGACGAAAAGACCTTCACTGCAGAGGCACAGACCAAGACCTACCTCTACACCGATACGCACTATATCGGTCTTAATGAGTCGCAGTACCTGACGAAGTACTCCTTGACGGGTACTGCTTCCTCGGAAAAGCGGAACGCTATGAAAAACTGGAACTACTACGAGGCGGAATACGACATCTACGGATGGACGGCGGACGAAAAGCTCCAGCGTGTCATCGACAACGTAATCGAGAAGTATAAGAGCGGCGAGTTTGACATAATCTTCTTCCTCGGCGACTCGGCGATGAACGACGGTAACTATCATTATTTCGAAACGAATAACGTGCGTTACGTAAAGGGAACGAAGTTCAGTAACCCCACCTCGACCGATCCGATGGAATACTTCTGGGAGCATCCTGCCAATATCTCCTACGTTCTGAAAAAGAAGTTCTTCGACCGTCTCGCAGAGGAGGGAATCCCGTACTATCTCGCCAACGGTAACCACGACTACGTGTACGAGTATTCGGACGATAAGTCGGATCTCGACTTCACCGAATGGGAGCGGCTTTATCACTACGCCGAGCTGTTCGGACACCGCAGTGACGTTGCGAACGGCAAGTATCTCCGCGATTTCGATACCGATGAATACATCTATTACGAGGACTCGGACAGCGCAAACTACCTTGTCCGTACCGTCCGCTATAACGGCGAGTTCCGCGTGCTTACCGCCATGTCCGAGGCAGAGCTTGAAGCCTTCAAGGCGAAGTATGCGGGCGACGGTAACTGCTACGACTTCTATCTCAGCGAGGACGTCCTTGTGACCGAGCCCGACAACGTACAGCTTCTCGGCGCGTATATAATGTCGAACGGCTTCCAGATCGACTCCTATGATTACTACACCGAGGTTGGTGTCGTTAACGGGAACTATACGGGTCAGACGGTACGCTACAGCTACCTGAAGGACGATATTATGACGGCAATGTGCGAGTTGTCGCAGCCCTTTGCGAATACCTACATGGTATCGCATATGGTCAATGGCGGTCATATCGCCAAGTATTCCAATCTTTACAGTAACATTCAGGGTTGCTTCTACGGCGACGTTCACGACGAGGAGCGTTACGAAACGGGCGGCATCCCGTTCTGGGTAGCCGGTCACCACTCCTCGGCGTATGACCTTGATTATTACACCACCACGGTCGACTTTGAGGGCAACGACACGGCTCCCACGCCCGATAAGCAGTACTACTACGATCGCGGCTCGACGAAGATCAACAACGTGATCTGGGGCGACTTCACGCGTCACCCGTGGAACTTCATGCAGCTTGAGGTG
>JAZLAP010000282.1:0-3650 GCA_045613265.1 Eubacteriales bacterium
AGCTTCTCGCCGCGGATATCGGGCGCGAGTGCCTTCTCCATATCCGGGCTTTCCGGCTCGGCATCCATAACGGCAAAGACGCGCTCTGCGCCTGCAAGTGCCGAAAATACCGTAGACATCTGCATGGAGATCATGTTGATCGGCATCGAAAACTGGCGCGAATAGGTCGCAAACACGGTGAGGTCGCCCGCACCCATACCCGCGACCGCCATTAAAACGCCACCGACGCCGACGGTCACGGCGAAGGTCACCTGCGAGGTGTTGCCCATGATCGGCCCCATGATGCCGCCGTAAAACTGTGCCTTCATCTGCTTTTCACGGAGATCGTTGTTCAGAAGATCGAACTCCTCAACGCAGGTCTCCTCATGGTTGAACACCTTGACCACACGCTGACCGGTCACCGTCTCCTCAATGTAACCGTTGACCGCGCCGAGCGCCGACTGCTGACCGCCGTAATACTTGCTCGACCGTTTGCCGATCGCGCCGCCGCCCAGCATAAAGACGGGAATAAACACGACGGTCACCAGCGTCAGCCAGATGTTCGTCGTCACCATGAAAATAAAGGTACCGATGAGCGAGATCATGCCCGAAACGAGGCTCGTGAGCGTGTTGTTCATCATCACGTCGATGTTATCGACGTCGTTAGTGAAGCGGCTCATGATATCGCCCGTCTTGTTGTTGTCGAAATAACGGACGGGGAGCGATTGCAGCTTGTCAAACAGGTCGTTCCGAAGCCGTTCGGTCGCATTCTGTGAAACCGAAAGCATGATCCGCGCCTGCAGGTAGCTTGACAAAATACCGACAGCATAAATCACGCCGAGAATCAGGAGCGCCGCCAATACGTATACGCCGATCGCGGCAAGCCTTCCACTATTCATAACGCCCGAAAGCAGCTCGCTTTCGGCAAGCGAATGAATGGCCTCGTTAATACGCTCTCCGATCGGCGACCACTTCACCTCGGCAGTCGGATCAACGGTTAATTGAATGTTATTGATGATCGGTGCCAGCATATAACCGCCAAACAGCGACGTCAGCGTACTGCACAGCATGCAGAGAATCACGAAGAAAAGACGGAGCTTATAGCGCGAAACGTAAGACCATATGCGGCGAACCGTTGCCTTCGTGTTTTTCGGCTTGCCCGAGCCGCGCACGGGACCGGGACCGGGGCCGGGGCCGCGGCGCGGGCCGTGCATCCCTCTGCCGTCCGCGACCTTGCGCGCATATTGCTTTTGGAGAGCCTCGAGCGTTCGCTTGTTATTCATTTGCCACGCCCTCCTTTACCATGCTTTTCATATTTTCGATGCTTTCGGTCTGCGATGCGTAGATCTCCTTATATGCCTCGTTAGACGAAAGCAGCTCCTCGTGCGTTCCGACACCCGTGATCCTGCCCTCGTCCATGACAACGATCCTGTCCGCCTCCATCACCGAAGTGATGCGCTGTGCAATGATGATCTTCGTCGTGCCCGCAAGCTCCTCACGGAAGGCACGGCGGATGCTTGCCTCGGTTGCGGTATCGACGGCGCTCGTCGAGTCGTCGAGAATGAGGATCTTCGGCTTCTTCAGAAGCGCACGCGCAATGCAGAGGCGCTGCTTCTGTCCGCCCGACACGTTCGTTCCGCCCTGTCCGAGGTCGTAGCCATAGCCGCCGTGGAAGCTCTCGATGAATTTATCCGCCTGTGCCGCATGCGCCGCATGGCGAAGCTCCTCGTCGGTCGCGCTTTCGTTGCCCCAACGGAGATTATCTTCAATACTGCCCGAGAACAGGACGTTCTTCTGCAGTACCATGCCAACGCCCTCTCGGAGATTGTAAAGCGAGTAGTCGCGCACGTTGACACCGTCCACAAGCACCTCGCCCTCGTCCACGTCGTAAAGACGCGGGATCATCGAAACCAGCGTCGTTTTGCCGCATCCGGTCGAGCCGATAATGCCCACCGTCATGCCGCCGTCGATCCTGAGGCTGATATCCGAAAGTGCCTTCTCCTCGCTGTTTTTATAGTAACGGAAGGAGACGTTTCTGAACTCGATATCGCCCCTTTCCACCGTTTTATCCTTTTCCTTTGCATCGGTATCGGTCACGTCGCATTCTTCGTCAAGCACCGCGCGGATACGCTTTGCCGAGGCGAGCGCACGCGACAGATGCATCAGCATGAAGGTCACCATCATGAGTGAGGAAAGGATCTGCGTGACGTAGGTGGCGAACGAGGAAAGATCGCCGATCGGCATCGGCGTATCGCCGCCCGCATAGACCATCTGACTGCCGAACCAGATGACGGCAATGATCGTCAGATTCATGAAAAGCGTTGAGATCGGGCTCATCAGAATGGCGGTCTTGGTCGCCGACATGCTTGCCTTTTTGAGATCGCCGCTTGCCTTGCGGAATTTCTCCTTTTCCCGTTCCTCACGGACAAAGGATTTCACAACGCGCACGTTCGTGATGTTCTCCTGTACCGTGTTGTTCAGTCCGTCGATCTTTTTCTGTACGCGGGCAAAGCGCGGGAAGCCCATGAGGATCACGCCGCCGATCGACAGCATCATCAAGGGCATCGTCACGGCAAGCACCACCGCAAGCGACGGACGGAGCAGGATCGCCATCACGATCGCGCCGATCATCATACCGGGGGCGCGCAGACACATGCGAAGCATCATGTTGACCATGTTTTGCAGCTGCGTGACGTCGTTCGTCAGGCGCGTTACGAGCGACGAGGTTTGGAATTTGTCGATGTTGGAAAAAGAGAAGGACTGTACCTTCTTATAAATATCGCTTCGAAGATCGGCAGCAAAGTTGACCGACGCCTTCGCACCGAAGTAAGCACCGCCGACACCACCCAGCATCATCAGAAGTGCCACACCGATCATAGCAAACGCCATGCCGATCGAAATGCCGACACCGCTCGCGCCGCTCGCATTGTTGATAATGACACCGAGAAGCCGCGGCATCGTGATTTCACCGAGCACCTCGACGATCATGAAAACAGGCCCCATGATGAAATACGACAGATAGGGCTTTATGTATGGAAACCAGCGTTTCATACTACCGTCATTCCCTCCCAAAACAGGTATTTTCTGAAATAAACGTATATATCATATCACATTTATGTACAATTTGCAAGCACTGCGCCGATATTTTACATTAAATTTAAAAAAAAAACAGTCTTCGTATTTTCCGTTTTCCCTTGCTTTTTTCTTCGTTTCGGTATATACTTATATACGCCTATTATACGCTTATATACAATATACGCCGTATATCCATATACACCGCATATATGCATCCGACCGAATTGACCGAGATCGGTAATCGACGACCACCAAAGCAGAAAAGGAGAGTTTCCCGTGAAGCATAGAAAGCATGATCTGAAGCCGCTTGTAAAAGCGGCACTCTTTGCCGCCGCGATCACCGTTTCTGCACAGGTCGCAGTGCCGTCGCCGATCCCCTTCACCCTGCAGACCTTCGGCGTTTTTCTCGCCGTCCTTACCCTCGGCGGCAAATGGGGATTTCTCTCGGTCGCCCTCTACGTTGCACTCGGCACAATCGGACTTCCCGTGTTTTCCGGTCTTTCGGGCGGCGTCGGCACTCTGCTCGGCACGGGCGGCGGCTATATCCTCGGCTTTCTCGCCGCCGCCGCCGTCATGTGGCTCTGCGAGCGTCTGTT
>JAZLAP010000283.1:0-3088 GCA_045613265.1 Eubacteriales bacterium
GGAGGCGAAATAGTAGCCACATCTGTGGCAGTAGGGCGAGTTTGCAAGTGTCAAATGTTTCAGTGGGCTTTCAGCCCCGCCAGTAACATGCCCTTATAGGGCTGAGCAAGCCACCGGCTTAGCCGGTGGTTATGACTGTTAATTGGCAGTTGCGTTCCCGTCTTCCTTGACGTATTCTGCATAAATTGTAATGTTTCGGTTGACAAGAACGTATTTTTGCCAGCGTCCGACGTAGCCCTTCACCGTTGGCAGCTCCGGCTCGGTCAGGGTACGGTTGTCAAGCGAAAACGGCTCGGTGGCGATCACGCTTCCGTTGGCAATGAAGGTAGCAGTGTAGGTGGGGGCATTGTTTTGATAGAGCAGCGTGGGGAGAGCGGTATACTCGTTGCCGTTTTCGTCGGTCACCATGGCGAAAAAGGCAAATCCGTCACGCAGAGGGAAGCTTGCAACGTAGCGACCGTTTTGCTCACGAACGGCGCTTTCATCGAGGCGCACGTAGACGGCGTCCGTCCAGCGGTTTGTCGAGGTGGTGTAATAGAAGGTCAGCTTTGCGGGTACGCGGTCCAAGGAAAAGCACACGGAAGTTTCGGTCTCGTTTTGAATAACGCTCTCCTCGGTCACGAGCGTTGGCGGCGTTCCTTCGCCGGTCAGTCCAAAGACAAGGTAGTTCCATTCGAGCATCGACACGCCGTTGTTCCCAAACGCATAGCCGCCGTTCGTCAGCGTGGATAGGTTGTGGTTGGCGTTCGGAGCCAGGCAAAAGTCGCGCCTCTCAGCCTTCGTCATGGCGTTGTGGAAGCTTATCAGCGTCGGCAGGCTGCCGAAGGTATCGTTCCCTGCCCCGACGGTAAAGAACTTCGCGGTAACGCCGTCAGCGTAATACAAGGGATCGAAGTAACGGCAAAAGAGTGTGCGCATGTCCTCGTCGGCAATGTATTGCCCCATGCGGCCCCAGAAATATTCGGATTCAAAGTAGTTGCCGGTAATGAATTTTGCCACTGCGGTATCGACGTAATCGCCCAGCAGTGCCGTAAGGAAGGTCGTCATGTAGCCGCCGTAGGAGATGCCGTTGATTCCGATTTTGTCGGTATCAACGCAGACGCCGTCAGAGTAGTAGCCTCTTGCATCAAGAATAAAAGAGTTTTCGTACAGCCCCTTGAAAACAGTCAGACCTGCTGCAACTGCGGCGTACATGGGTGCTTCGTAGGGGTCGCCGTTAAAGTCGTATTTGTAACTGCCGTCGGTCTTCCATGCTCCCGTCGAGGTGCAATCGGTGGAGGCGATCGAGGGCTGTTCATAGGAAACGGCGATAAATCCCTCGCGTGCCGCCGCGATCACCGTATTGCGGTAGTCGTCGGCAGTGCCGCCCGCACCGTGGATGAATATGACGGCGGGATAGATGCCTTCTTCGACGGGATGCGCAACAATGGTGTATACACCGTTGTCCATCAGGTCGACAAGCAGACGTGACAGGATCACGTCGCATCCCTCGCCGCTTGCGGTAACCGTTTCGGAGGAAAGTACCTCGTATTCCGGTTCATCGGCGGCATCGGGCATATAGTTTCGGAAAATATCGGTGGCTACCTCGGGCGCATTCTGCGTAAGACTTTCAAAATCGTATGTCATGCTCTCGTTCTCTCCATTGCTTTCACTGCTGTTTTCGGCTTGTGTACAGGAGGAAAGGCATGGGAGACAAGCAGAAAGCAGAAACAAAAGCGTAAAAATCAGCGATGTTATACGTTTCATATAAAGGCTCCTTCAGCAATAGGTAAATAATACTTACAATATGGGTGTCAGCCTGTGATCACGCCGATCAGATTGTCGAGAAATTGGAAAAATTCGGGTAAAAACCGCAGTAACAGGAAAACAAGTCCAAAAAATACAAGGATGGTCACGATCACCCATTTCCAACTGGTTCCCTTTGCATCAAAGCGAAATTCCGCCGCATATTTAAGCCGTTCGGGAATATATAGTGCCGTGTTTTCAAGATCGAAATTGCGCGGAAGGTCGCGGAGCATGCATTCCTCAGGCGCATCTTCGGAGCCCTCGGCATCGCTTCCCTTATCTTCCGATGGCTTCGGCTTCTTTTGCGGCTTTTCCCTCATGCTTTCCCGCTCCGAAAGCGGAATACAGGCAACGATTTTGCGAACGACGACGTTTTGCCGTAGCGCATATCGAGCAAAAAGCCGCTTTTTCAAGGTTAGCTCGGAAAACGTGAGCGCATTCTCCTTGCCGATCGCGTTTTGCTTGAGCAGTGCGCGCACCGGAATGCCTGCGTAGTTTTTGTTGAGCATGGCAAAGATCGCAGCAAAGAAAATACCGAAGAAGAGACCGAAAATGATGACAGAGAGTGTCGTTGCGGTCGGGGAGAGTCCGAAATTCTCATATTGATCGAGCGTGATGTTGAAGTAGGTATCGCTCATATAGTCCCAAAAATCATTCCAGATGTCGGTGAATGTGCTTTTTAAGAACATAAAACTCCTTTATCCGAGATTTCAGATCTCATTCATGAATTCTTCGCCGCAAAGCGAGCGGAGAAGTGTATCCAGATCGTCATTATCCTCAAAATACAGTGTGACCGTCTTCTTGTTCCGCGTCGAGGAAATCTTGACCTTTCTGCCAAGCGTTTGCATCATACGGCGTTCGAGCTCGGCAACGTAGTCAATCTTGACGGTTTTTTTGCCGTTGTCTGCTGTTTCCTTCTCCTCTTCGGCGGCAATACGGTTCATACGGCGCGCGGCTTCCTCGGCTTCGCGTACCGTGAGGTTGGCGGCGACGATCTTGTCGGCAAGCAACGTCATATCGCTCTTTTTGTTAAGCGAAAGCAAGGCGCGCGCATGCCCTGCGGTGATATCACGGGCGGCAACGCGGTCGAGAAGCTCCTCGGGAAGCTCCAAAAGGCGGAGCGAGTTGGCAATGGCGGAACGGCTCTTGCCGATTCTTTCGGCAAGCTCCTCTTGCGTCATGCCGTAATCCTTGGAAAGCGCACGGTAGCCCATGGCTTCCTCCAGCGGATTCAGATCTTCACGTTGTACGTTTTCAATCATGGCGATCTGCGCGGCATCCTTGTCGTCTCCCGTAATGATGA
>JAZLAP010000284.1:0-3523 GCA_045613265.1 Eubacteriales bacterium
AGGGAGGCGAAATAGTAGCCACATCTGTGGCAGTAGGGCGAGTTTGCAAGTGTCAAATGTTTCAGTGGGCTTTCAGCCCCGCCAGTAACATGCCCTTATAGGGCTGAGCAAGCCACCGGCTTAGCCGGTGGTTATGACTGCTTCGCTTGTCTTTGCTTCTCTGCATTGGTTGACGAAAGTGCTTTATGCTACAGAAAAGAGAAAACACATGGATTTTGCGATAATTGCAGAGGAGGCGGATAGCCTCCCGCTATCCCCCCGTTTTCGCTGATTTTCATATGCGCAGCATGTATGCGCAACGATCTGCTTTTTTGAATGAATTTCTTCTCTCTTGTCTATAATGGTAGCATTACATAAAAGAAAAGAGAGAAACGGTATGCTAAAGGGATGCAAACGGAATATGATCGTTCTGCACGGTACGGGCAGTGATGAGTTCGACACCGCGTATTTTGTGTTGAAGGAGGGGCGGGCGGACAAGAGCGAAAGAAGCCTTGTGGATGAGGCAAACCGCATCGTCGGTGAAAACCGCAATCGCAAGACGGCAACGGGAAAACGGCGCATTCTTTTGCCGATCCTTTTGCACGTGCTGGGCTTTGCGTTCGGTTTTTTGCTTGCCTTCTTTATTTTTTCATAAGGGACTTGCAATTTCTTCAAGAATATGGTACAATAGATACGGTAAATGCGAGAAACGGAGTTTCCACTCTCCGTGTTCTGCACGTTGAATGTAAGAGGAGTGCGGAAGGTGTGCATCCTCGGATATTGAAAGCCCTTCGGAAACGAGGGGTTTGTTCGTCATTCTCAAAAGCATACAAGGAAAGGAATTTATATGGAGAAAAAAGAAAAAAACAGCAAGACCGACAGTAAAAGTCAAAAAAACAACCCGAAAAAACGCCGCCCCTTCCCTGCAAAAGCGGGAAAGGGCGCAGAAAAAGCCGCAGAAAAAGCCGCAGAAAAAGCCGCCTCGCTCAAAAAGGAGGAAAGGCTTGCCGCATCCGCGAAGAAGGAAAAGCCGTCCGCACAGGAGACGAAAAAGCCCGTGCGCACAAGGAAGGAAAAGCCGAAGAAGGAGACCGAGACGGCGCGTGCGCCGCATGCGGCGGCAACAGGGAAAAACGAGAAGCGTCCGCTCTTCTCGCGCAAGCGCGGCAGTGCCGACAAGGAGCCGAAGGGCAGTCTTCGCGTGGTGAGGCTGGGCGGACTGCAGGAGATCGGCAAAAACCTTGCCGTGATCGAGTACGGCGAGGAGATGCTCGTTGTCGATTGCGGCATTGCCTTCCCCGACGAGGAGATGCCGGGCGTTGACCTCGTTATCCCCGACATAACCTATCTTGAGCGCAACAAGGAAAAGATCCGCGCCATTCTGATCACGCACGGGCACGAGGATCACATCGGCGGCGTTCCGTACGTTCTGCAAAGCATCAATCCGCCGATCTACGGCACGCGCCTGTCGCTCGGTATCCTTTCCCACAAGCTTGCGGAGCACAGACTGCCGCAAAAGCCCGTCCTGCATACGGTCGAGGCGGGCGACACGGTAAAGCTCGGTGCCTTTTCGGTGGAATTTATTCACGCAAACCATTCGATCGCGGATGCTTGTTGTCTTGCCATCCGCACACCGCTCGGCGTGATTTTCCATACCGGCGATTTCAAGCTCGACGTGTCCCCGATCGACGGCAACATGATGGACGTCGTGCGCATCGGCAGCATCGGCAACGAGGGCGTGCTTCTCATGATGGGCGAATCCACCAACGCCGAGCGCCCCGGCTTCACGCCGTCCGAGCGCAAGGTGGGCGGCAGTCTCGGTGAGATCTTTGAAAAATACAAGGAAAACCGTATCGTGATCGCGACCTTCTCCTCGAACGTGCACCGCGTTCAGCAGATCATTGATCTTTCGGTAAAGTATAAGCGCAAGGTCGCGGTTCTCGGACGGAGCATGGTCACGGTCGCGCAGGCGGCGGTCGATCTTGGCTACATGTCGATGCCTGCGGGTACGTTGATCGACGTTTCGGAGATGCGCCGCTTCAAGCCCGAAGAGATCACCCTGATCACCACGGGCAGCCAGGGCGAGCCGATGAGCGCACTCTACCGTATGGCGTTCGACGAGCACGACAAGGTGCGCCTCACGCCGAACGACGTTGTCGTACTGTCTTCGAGCGCCATCCCCGGCAACGAAAAGCTGGTGGGTAAGATCGTGAATGCGCTCGTCAAGACCGGTGTTACGCTCATCAATGACACGGTCGCTGACGTGCACGTGTCGGGGCATGCTTGCCAAGAGGAGCTGAAAATGATGCTCGCGCTGGTCAAGCCGCGCTACTTTATGCCGATCCACGGCGAGCAGCGGCATCTGTACGCCCACAAGGAGCTTGCCGAGTTTATGGGCATCGAGCCGCAGAATATTTTCGTATCGGAGCTTGGCAAGGTTCTTGAAATTGACAAAAACGGTGCGCGCTTCAAGGGCACTGTCCCTTCGGGGAAGGTGCTGGTTGACGGCAGCGGTGTCGGTGACGTCGGCAATATCGTTCTCCGTGACCGCAAGCATCTTGCGCAGGACGGCATTATCATCGTCGTGGCGACGGTCGATATGCAGGAGGGCATGCTGCTTTCCGGCCCCGACGTCGTCTCGCGCGGATTTGTGTACGTGCGCGAATCCGAGGAGCTGATGGATGAGATACGCCGCATTGCGCGTGCCTCGCTCGAAAAGACACTTGCGCGCGGCAATTCGGATTTTGCGGGAATGAAGAACGACGTGCGTGACGATCTCGGAAGATTTTTGTTTCAGAGGACGAAGCGCCGTCCGATGATCCTTCCGATCGTTATGGATCTGTGATCGCCTACCGCATCGCCCGCGTTACCGACCTTGACGGCACGGCATCTCCGTTGCCTTCCTCGGTAATGCGGCACGTAGAGGAAAAAAAGCAGGAGGATGCGCAAAGAGAAAGTCTTGCCGCCTATATGCTTCTCCGTGCGCTCGGAGAGGAAAACGGCATTCCCGACCTTCTCGACCGTCTTTCCTTCGAAAACGGCTTTCCTGTTGCCGAAGACGTATTCGTCTCTCTGTCGCACGCCGGCGGCCTCATCGCCGCCGCACTGTCTACCTCTCCCGTCGGAATCGACGTTGAGCCCATCCGTCCGCTTCCGCGCCGCGATGCGCTTTCACTGCGCTATTTTTATGAGGAGGAACGGCGTATAGACGACCATTCATCCGAAGACGAAAAAGATCGCCGCTTTTTCCTCACCTTCACGAAGAAGGAAGCCTACGCAAAGGCGTATCGCCTGCCGCTCGCCGCAGTGATGAAAAGGGATCTCTCGGCATATCGTCCGTACGTGCATGAGGTCGCTTCCTGCGGCGACCTCTCCTACGCCGTAGCGGTCGTAATACAAGAAAAAACCGAAATGTAAACTTTAGTTTGCATTTCGGTTTTTTGGCTAGGTGAAAACCACCTGCTAAGCAGGTGGTTCAGTAGAGGCTTTTGCCGTTGAGCAATCCCGCCGCAGCGGTAGGCTCCCCTGTGTAAGGGGAGCTGTC
>JAZLAP010000285.1:0-6512 GCA_045613265.1 Eubacteriales bacterium
GAGCGTGAGCCTGCCGTTTTCGGTACGGACAATGCCGTTCGTAGCGGTCAGCGCGCCGAAATCGGCGTAATCGCGCTTGATGCCGAGCGCGGAGCCGTCGTATGCGGCAAGCATGGCAGAAACGGTACGCATGAATGCGCGGTCGCCGTCGGCGATCGGCGCATTCGCAAGAAGCTCTGCCGCCACGTGCATGGCGTTCAGCGAGCCTTCGGGCATAGCGGCATGGCGAGACCTGCCGAAGACGCGGAGCAGAAGCGCATCGCCGTCGCGCGTAACGGTAACACCGTCGCTTCTGTTTTCATTAAGATAGTCGGCGAGTTCATCGGAAGAGGCGATGCGGAGCGTAACGTCGCCAAGCACGATATTGAACGCCTGACCGCCCGTTACATCAAGAATATCGGTCATGCGCGTTCTTGCCTCGGCAACAAAACGGAACACGCCCTTTTCGCCACGGTAAACGGGAAATGCGCAATCGGCAACAAGCGACAGGTCGGGCATTTTATGCGCTTTCGTGTAGGCTTCGATGTCACACATACCGCTTTCCTCGTTCGAGCCTGTGAACATCACGATACGGCTCTTGACGGGGACGCCGAGATCGCGGAGAGCGCGGACGGCAAAAAGGCTTGCGACGATACCGGATTTGTTATCCTCAACGCCGCGCCCGACGAGAAAGCCTTCCTTCTCGATCGGCGTGAAGGGATCGGTCAGTATCCAATCGTCCGACACGGGAACGACGTCACCGTGCGCAAAAAGCCCGATCGTTTTCGCGCTGTCGCCACCACCCTCGGCAAGCAGGTAGCCGTTTTCCTTGTAAAGCGCGGTGCTGAAGCCGTTTTCCCGATAGAGCGCTTCGGTTTTGCGGAGAATATCGGCGCACGCCTCGCCGAACGGCGCATGCGGTGCGGGGGAAGCTTCGACCGAGGGAATACGGACGAGTGCCTTCAGCGTTTCAACGATCTCCTCGCGGTGTTCTTGTACGTAGGCTTTAAGCTTTTCGGTATACATGGGGCTTTCCTTTCAATCAAATATTTATGATAGAGCAAAAAATCTCAATAAAATCGAGTTTTTTCATAAAAGCGATGAAAATACTATTGCAATTTTGTGAAAAATATGGTATACTTTCTTGTATAGTCAAGCGTTTTATGCGATCCTGCAGTGCCATTATACCGCACTTTTTTGCAAAAAACAAGTGCTTCGCCAAAAATGCTGTAAATTTCTTATGATAATCTTATGACAAAAAGAGGATAGAAACATGAGTAAAGTTTTGAAATTCGGCGGCTCGTCACTTGCAAGTGCCGAAACCTTCGCCAAGGTAAAATCCATCGTTTGTGCGGACAAGGAGCGCAACGTGGTCGTCGTCTCCGCGCCCGGCAAACGCTTCAAGGAAGACAACAAGGTCACCGACCTTCTCTATATCTGCCACGCACATCTGAAATACAACGCTTCCTGCGCCGACGTGTTTGAGACCATCAAGAACCGTTACCGCGAGATCTACGAGAAGTGCGGACTTTCGCAGGATCTTGAGGCAGAATTTGCAAAAATCGAGGAAAAGCTGACGAAAAAGACGGGTGTTGACTACATCGTGTCGCGCGGCGAGTACCTGAACGCGCGTCTGATGGCGGAATACCTCGGCTATACCTTCGTTGACAGTGCCGACTGGCTCTTCTTCGACTATAGCGGCAAGGTGGACTTCGAGCGCTCCTACTTTGCTCTCCGCAACATCATTGAACGCCACCCCCGTGTGGTCATCCCCGGCTTTTACGGAAGCTATCCGAACGGTGTCATTCACACCTTTTCGCGCGGTGGATCCGACGTAACGGGTGCCATTGCCGCCGCCGCGATCGATGCCGACTGCTACGAGAACTGGACCGACGTTTCGGGCGTCATGATGGCAGACCCGCGTATTGTCGATTCGCCCAAGCCGATCGCACGTATCACCTTTGCCGAGCTGCGCGAGCTGTCGCACATGGGTGCTGAGGTGCTTCACGAGGAGACCGTCTTCCCGATCCGCGAAAAGAACATTCCTCTCTATATCAAGAACACGAACGAGCCGGATGCCCCCGGTACACTGATCATGGAAGCCTTCGAGGACGAAGAGGATAAAACGCACTTCGTTACGGGTATTTCGGGTAAGAAGAATTACACACTGATCACCGTAACCAAAACCTTGATGAATGCCGAGATCGGCTACATCCGCCGTGCACTTGAGATCTTCGAGCATTTTGACGTGCCGATCGAGCATATCCCGACCGGCGTTGACAGCTTCTCGGTCGTCGTACCGTCTGCCGCCGTGGAACGTGTTCTTCACGACCTCATCTCCGAGATCAAGACGACGCTCGCTCCCGACACCGTGCGCGTTTCGCCCGACATCAGCCTGATCGCCGTCGTCGGCCGCCATATGGTTCTGAATCCCGGCGTTTCGGGTAAGATCTTCGCCGCCATCGGTGAAAACAACATCAACGTGCGCATGATCGAGCAAGGCGCGGACGAGCTGAACATCATCATCGGTGTTGATGATCGCGACTTTGAAAAAACGCTCCGTGTGCTTTACGGCACCTTTATGTAACAAGAAAAGAAAAACGGCTTGCTGCTCCTCGGCAGCAAGCCGTTTTTTCATTTGCGGTCTCGCGGATACAGCCTTCCGTCCGCGAGACAGGGAAGCCTTGCCGCGTAACGCGCTGATATCAGAATTCGGCGTCGGGGATGCGGCAACGAAGAAGCCTTTTCCAGATGCCCGACAGATAAACGAAGAGCCCGAAGAGCGAAGGGATGATGCCTTGCAAAACACGTCCCATAAAAATACCGTAGATCCCGAAATGCGAGGACAGGATGACCGACGAGACGATCAGCGTTGTCACGCTGATCACCGATTGCGCGATCGACAGACTCATCAGCTTCATGCCGCGGAAAAACGCCTGCGTCAGCGAGGCAAGAAGGTTGAATGCGGTGAGCGGAAAGAAGAAACGCCGATAGGTCTCGATGACGGTGATCGCCTCGCCCACGTAATCCTCGGAGAAGAAGAGGCGCGCGATCGGTGCCATGAAGAAAAAGAGAAGGAGATAGATCGGCAGAACGAGCAGAATGTTCTGGATAAGACCCACAAGGAAGCCGTGGCGGATCCTTTTGTATTTTTCCGCACCGATGCAGTGCGAGGTATATACCGTCACGGTTTTTGCCGAGTTGACGTAGACGGTGTTCGTCGTCATTTTGATCTTGTTTGTGATTTCGTTTGCGGCAATGATGCTCGCGCCGAAGCTGTTGATGATCGGCGAAAGAAAGATCGCATCGAGGTGCAGAATGCTCTGCTGAAAAACGGTCGGGAGTGCATAGGGAAGCGATGCCTTGATCGCTTGCGGGTCGAAGCCGATCCGTCCTTCGCTTTTCAGCTCCTTAAACATCCTGCGGATCTTGAAAAGGTAACAGATATCGACGGCGACTGCCGCAGTGACCGTCGAGAGTGCGATGCCGAGTACGCCGAGGTCGAAGAGTGTCACCGACAGAATGTTGCCCGTGATGTTGATCGCCGAGGAGAGGAGCGACATACGGAAGGGAAAATCGCTTTTTCCCATCGCGCTGACGGTTTGTGTGCCGAAGTTGTTCAAAACGATGGCACATTTTCCCGCAAAGATCACGGTAAAATAGATCTCCGCATCGGCGCGGATCGTGGCATCAATACGTAAAAAGTCGAGGATAGGGTCTCGAAAAAGAATAAAGGTTGCGCTTAACAGGAGATTGACACCGACGACGAGACAAAAATTCGAGATCACGTTCGTTTTCAGCGCGGCGTATTTCTTTGCACCGAACAGCGTCGAGATACGTATCGAAGCACCGAGGACGTAACCCGTAAAGATCGCCGAGATCAGTGTGGAAATACTGCCCGCCGCTCCCGTCGCCGCCAGCGCGCCCTCGCCGAGAAAGCGGCCCGCTATGATCGAGTCGATGATGCTGTAGGCTTGATTGAGAACGCCCGTCAGGACAAGCGGGAGCGCAAACAGGATAAAATTTTTATAAATGTTGCCTTCGCTGAGATTTTTTGTCGATCGCTTCATTTTCTGCCACCTTGCTTGCGAAAAAATCACCGAAGCGGCTTGACAATCCTGCCGCACGGGTGTAAAATCATTATAGCACCTTCTCAACATTTTGCAAGTAGGTTTGCGCAAATGAACATTTCTCAACATTTCTCAAAAAAGGAGACAGGCAATGCACCGAGAAGAACGCATTCGTGCGATAGAGGAGATTTTACAGAAAAACGGGTACGTAACGGTCAGCTTTCTTGTCGAAACGCTTGACTACAGCACGGCGACCGTCAACCGCGACCTGAACGTGATGCAAAAGCGGCGGATGGTAAAGCGGAGCTACGGCGGCGTTGAGCTTGTGAAGTCGAAGAGCGTGCCACTCGTCTTTCGCTATCACAAGATGCACGACGAGAAGCTGCGGGTCGCGAGGCGCGCCGCTATGCTGATTGGGGAGGATGACGTTGTGTTCATCTTCGGCGCGACGACCACGCAATATATGGCACAATACATTGCCGCAAAGAAAGGGGTTACGGTGATCACAAACAATATGGTGCTTGCCACCTATCTTTCCGACTGCGGAACGAAGGTCGTCTGCCTCGGCGGTCGCGTTTCGGAGCCGCCTGCCATGCTGACGGGCGTGGAGACTGTCGAGAACGCGCGCCGCTATCGCGCGGATAAGATGTTCTTTTCGTCGCGCGGCTTTGACGATGGCGGTAATATTTATGTCCCCGGCGAGATGAACACGCTTGTCCTTCACGCAATGATGGAAAACACGCGCGAGATCTATTATCTTGCCGACCATGAGAAGCGGAATCCGCTTTGCGCGCAGATCCTCTGCGATCTTTCGTCGGTACGCGGCATCGTGACCGATCACGTATTTCCCGATGCGGTCAAGGAGCGGTTTAAGAATACGGAGTTTATCGAGGTTGAATAGGAAAGGGGGCTGTCGCACGAGGACAGCCCCCCTTTCGTTCATAGCGGCGGGCAAAAACAAGCCTTATAACTCTGAACCGAAGCCGAAAGGAAAAATACACTTAAAATTCCAGCAGATGTTTTTCTTTTACCGTGTGCGTTTCGTCGGTAAACATCACTTCCGCTTTATGCTTATTCAGGACGATCGCAGACCCCCAAAAATGATGTTCGCACGCATCGGCAGAAATACGGTTAATTCCCATGATAGCGGGATATGTGTGCGCCGCGAGGCTGCGCTCGTCATCCGGCATAAGCATAAATGCGCTGTGGTAATGACCGCAAAGCATAAGCTTAGGCTTGATGCGATCCAGCTCCTCGCACCATCTTGTATAAAGCTCTCTGTCGATATCAAATTGTCCGTTTGGCCTTCTGGTTATCATTGCGGGGCATACGTGCGAAACGACAAACGTAATTCCCCGATCGCTCGCTTGCACCCCTTTTAAAAACTCGAGCTGCTTTTTGCGGTAATCGTGAAAACGGTTGACGCCTAAATATTCGACGGGTGTTTCCTCGGAGGAATCGTACTCCTTACGGGTGTCTTCCTTGTCCTCGCCCCAATCGAGCACTATGCCGTTCAGACACCCTGTTTCAAACGTATAGTAGGTGTTTTTCCCTTGACACGGAAAATAATCTGTAAAGCGTTCGGCGAGCCGTCCGCGCGTATCATGGTTCCCACGGGAGAAAATGACGGGAATTTTCCCGTACGCGATATCGCCGACAAACCTGCAAACCTCTAAATAATTTTGCTCGGTTTCCACCTCACCGATATCGCCGTTGACTACAAACAAATCGACGTCATCCCCAAAATAAGACGCTGTCTTTTTGGCTATATCAAACCGGTAATGCACGTCGGAAAGATAATAAACATGGATGTCTTCCGCCTTTTCGAGCGGTTTGAATACAAATTTTTCGGTTTTTGGCGGAAGAAATGTAGAGAAGTATCCCTTGCGTTCGTTTGTCTGACGGTAAATGATCTCGTATTCCTTTGCCAAATGCAACGCAGCTTGCGGGACGCGGATTTTGACCACTGTACGCTCGGAGGGCAACACCCCTGAATTTTCTTCGTAATAAAGCGTATCGCCGACCTTGACAAAACAAATGCCGAACGCGCTCAGGTTGATCAGAATTTCGTAATCGTTACCGATCACGAATACCGTAGGCGAACAGTATAAAAAATTTTGATTCTGCATTTTTTCTCCTTTTTCAAATCGGTTCTGACGTGTCGCGTGTTTTTTGGCTTCTGTGTTTCTCCGTGGGCGCGGTCGCTAAGAAAGCCCCTGCTATGACCGGGCGATGCTGCCTTCGCAAAGAGTTTTGGCGACCGCTTCGGCTTCTGCCATCTTGCTTGCGAAAAATTACCGAAGCAGCTTGACAATCCTGCCGCCGCACGGGTGCAAAATCATTATAGCATCTTCTCGATATTCATGCAAGTAGGTTCATGCAAATGAACAATTCTCAATATTTCTCAAAAAGAGAAAGGTAATGCACCGCGAAGAACGCATCCGTGTGCTTTACGGCACATTC
>JAZLAP010000286.1:0-4688 GCA_045613265.1 Eubacteriales bacterium
AAGAGCTGGGCAAAGGCAGAGAAGGCAGGACTCAAGGTTATGACCGCCGCCGACGCTGCAAAGAACGCTGACATCATTATGATTCTCATCAACGACGAAAAGCAGGCTAAGCTTTACAAGGAAAGCATTGAGCCGAACCTCACCGAGGGTAAGACGCTTGCATTTGCACATGGCTTCAACATTCACTTTGGTTGCATCAAGCCCCCGAAGGACGTCAATGTTATCATGATTGCCCCCAAGGGCCCCGGCCACACGGTTCGCAGCGAGTATCAGGTCGGCAAGGGCGTTCCTTGCCTGATTGCGATCCATCAGGATGCGACCGGCGATGCGCTTGAGATCGGCCTTGCATATGCTCTCGGTATCGGCGGTGCACGCGCAGGTGTCCTTGAAACCACCTTCCGCACCGAAACCGAAACCGACCTCTTCGGTGAACAGGCTGTCCTCTGCGGCGGCGTATGTGCACTGATGCAGGCAGGTTTTGAAACGCTTGTTGAGGCAGGATATGATCCCCGTAACGCATACTTTGAATGCATTCACGAGATGAAGCTGATCGTTGACCTCATCTATCAGAGCGGCTTTGAAGGTATGAGATATTCCATCTCCAATACTGCGGAGTACGGCGACTATATCACAGGTCCGAAGATCATCACCGATGACACGAAGAAGGCAATGAAGAAGATTCTTTCCGACATTCAGGACGGTACCTTTGCGAAGGACTTCCTGCTCGACATGTCCGATGCAGGCTCGCAGGTTCACTTCAATGCCATGAGAAAAATCGCGGCAGAACATCCTTCCGAGGTTGTCGGCAAGGATATCAGAAAGCTTTACAGCTGGGCTGACGAAGAAAAATTCATTAACAACTAACGCCCGAAAGAGGGAGAACCAATGATTAAAGATACAATCGTAGACGGCTTTCAGAACGCACCGCACCGTTCGCTCTATCACGCTCTCGGATATACCGAGGAGGAGATGAGCCGTCCTCTTATCGGTATCGTCAGTTCCTATAACGAGATTGTTCCCGGTCATATTAACCTTGACAAGATCACGCAAGCCGTAAAAATGGGTGTCGCCATGGCAGGCGGTACACCGATCATGTTTCCCGCGATTACCGTCTGTGACGGTATCGCAATGGGACATGTCGGTATGAAGTATTCCCTGGTTACGCGAGACCTGATTGCCGATTCTACCGAAGCCATGGTTATGGCACACGGCTTTGACGGCCTTGTCATGATCCCGAACTGCGACAAAAACGTTCCCGGGCTTTTGATGGCGGCGGCACGCTTGAATATTCCCACAATCTTTGTCAGCGGCGGGCCTATGCTTGCCGGTCATGTTAACGGCAAAAAACGCAGTCTTTCCAGCATGTTTGAAGCAGTAGGTGCATATTCTGCCGGAAAGATTGACGAGTGCCAGCTCTGCGAGTTTGAAAAGAAGGTTTGTCCCACCTGCGGTTCCTGCTCGGGTATGTATACCGCCAATTCCATGAACTGTCTCACCGAGGTTCTCGGCATGGGACTCGCCGGTAACGGCACCATTCCTGCCGTTTACTCCTCGCGCATTGAGCTTGCAAAGCACGCAGGCATGCAGATCATGGAGCTTGTACGCAAGAACATCCGTCCGCGAGACATCATGACGGCGGCGGCAATCAAACACGCCGTTACCGCAGATATGGCACTTGGATGTTCAACAAACAGCATGTTGCATTTGCCGGCAATTGCAAACGAATGCGGTGTTGCCTTCGACCTTGATGATGTAAATACCATCAGCGAGCACACGCCGAATCTTTGCCACCTGGCACCGGCAGGTCCGACGTATATGGAGGATCTGAACGAGGCAGGCGGTGTATCCGCTGTCCTGAAGGAGCTTGAAAAGCTCGGTCTTCTTGATACGTCGGTGATGACCTGTACCGGAAAAACAATGAAGGAAAATATTGCATCTGCCGTCAATTTTGACACTGATGTTATTCGCACGATTGACAACCCGTTTTCAAAGACGGGCGGCATTGCCGTTTTGCGCGGCAACCTCGCGCCTGACGGGTGCGTTGTGAAACGTAGCGCCGTTGCTCCCGAAATGCTGGTTCATGAAGGTCCTGCAAAGGTTTTTGACAGTGAAGAGGAATGCATTGCGGCAATCTACGGTGGCAAGATCGTGAAGGGCGATGTGGTCGTTATCCGTTACGAAGGCCCCGCCGGCGGTCCCGGTATGCGTGAAATGCTTTCTCCCACCTCTGCCATTGCAGGCATGGGACTCGACAAGGATGTTGCGCTGATCACCGACGGACGTTTTTCGGGTGCAACACGCGGTGCTTCCATCGGACACGTTTCTCCCGAAGCTGTCAGTGGCGGTATCATTGCTTACGTTAAGGACGGAGACAGGATCGCTATCGATATTCCCGCATATAAGATTGAGCTCAAGGTTTCGGATGCCGAGATCGAACAGCGCAAGGCGGAAATGCAGATCAAGAAAAAAGAAAACATTACAGGCTACTTGAAACGCTATGCTGCAATGGTCAGCTCTGCGGACAAGGGAGCTATTATTAACCGTTGATACATTTACTTGCGGCGATCGTTTATCCTTCGCCGCAGGTTTCAAATTTTTCGGTTAAGCCCTTTATTATAGGGCAGAAGGGAAAAATTTATGTCAATGACAATGACACAAAAGATATTGGCGCATCACGCGGGTCTTGCATCGGTGGAAGCCGGTCAGCTTGTGCTCGTGAATGTAGACCGTGTGCTCGGCAACGATATTACCTCTCCCGTTGCAATCCGCGAATACGAGCGCATTGGTGTGAAGGGTGTTTATGACCGAGAAAAGGTTACGATGGTCATGGATCATTTTGCGCCGAATAAGGATATCAAGGCTGCAGTTCAGTGCAAAATGTGCCGTGATTTCTGCGAAAAAGAGGACATTCTGCATTTTTACGACGTAGGACGCATGGGTATTGAACATGCATTGCTTCCCGAAAAGGGTCTCGTCGTCCCCGGAGACGTTGTGATCGGTGCCGACTCGCATACCTGCACCTACGGTGCACTCGGTGCCTTTTCAACAGGTGTCGGATCTACCGATATGGCATGCGGTATGGCGACGGGCAAGGCGTGGTTCAAGGTTCCTTCCGCCATTCGTTTTATTTTGAAGGGGAAGCTTAACCGTTACGTATCCGGCAAGGATGTTATTTTGCACATCATCGGCATGATTGGCGTTGACGGCGCGCTTTATAAATCGATGGAATTTACCGGTGAAGGCGTCAGCGCACTCACTGTTTTTGACCGCTTGACCATTTCCAATATGGCGATTGAGGCCGGTGCCAAAAACGGCATCTTTGAGGTTGATGATGCCACTGTCAGTTACATAAAGGAACGCTCCGACCGTGACATCCTGATCTTCAAAGCTGACGAGGATGCCGTATACGACGAGACATATGAGATCGATCTTTCTACGATCAAATCGACCGTCGCATTTCCGCATCTGCCTGAAAACACGAAGACAATCGACAAGGTTGGCGATGTCAAGATTGATCAGGTCGTGATCGGCTCCTGCACAAACGGCCACTACAAGGATCTTGCCGAGGCTGCTGAAATTCTGAAGGGAAGAAAGGTGGCGAAGAATATTCGTGCCATCATTATCCCTGCAACACAGGATATTTATCTCCGCGCCATGGAAAACGGGCTTTTGAAAATATTTATCGAGGCCGGATGCGTTGTTTCGACGCCTACCTGTGGCCCTTGCCTCGGCGGATACATGGGTATTCTTGCAGCAGGCGAACGCGCTGTTGCAACGACCAACCGTAATTTTGTCGGCAGAATGGGCGACGTAACGAGCGAAGTCTATCTCGCCAGCCCTGCCGTGGCAGCCGCAAGCGCCGTTATGGGCAAAATCGCCGATCCGTGCGAAGTAATGAAAGCAAACTGAGAGGAGTATTACGATGAAATTTACCGGAAAAGCCATTAAATACGGTGATAACGTAGACACCGACGTAATTATCCCTGCGCGTTACCTCAACACGATCGACAAAAAAGAGCTTGCCTCGCACTGCATGGAAGACATCGATAAGGATTTCGTAAAGAAAGTCAAGGCGGGCGATATTATGATCGCCGGCAAAAACTTCGGTTGCGGATCTTCGCGTGAGCATGCCCCTATCGCTATCAAAGAAAGCGGCATATCGCTTGTTATCGCCAAGTCCTTTGCCCGCATTTTTTATCGCAATTCGATCAATATCGGCTTGGCGATCCTGGAATGCGAAGAGGCTTCCGAACGAATCAAGGATGGTGACAAGGTAGAAGCCGATCTCGATGCGGGAATCATATATAACAGAACGACAGGCGAAAGCTTCGCTACGAAGCCGTTTCCAGAGTTCATTCAAAAAATCATTCAAAACGGCGGTCTTGTCGAATCTATCCGCCGTGGCGATATCAAGTAAGAGGCTACTATGAATTACAATATTGCACTTCTTAAGGGCGACGGTATCGGTCCCGAAATCGTCGATTCTGCCGTCCGGGTTCTTGAGGCGATCGGGCAAAAATACGGTCATGCCTTTCATTTTACGCCTTATGATATAGGCGGTATTGCTATCGATAAGCATGGCATACCGCTTCCCGAAGAAACCGTAACGGGCTGTCTTGCCGCAGACAGTGTTCTTCTCGGTGCCGTCGGCGGCCCGAAATGGGATACGCTCCCCGGCAATCTCCGTC